>NZ_WTLC01000069.1:0-13106 GCF_011378875.1 Pseudoalteromonas sp. Z9A5 | reverse complement strand
GTCTTCGTTTTGCTATCCGTGAAGGTGGTCGTACTGTAGGTGCTGGTGTTGTAGCAACTATCGTAGCGTAATTATTAGCCTAGCTAATTTTTACCCAAAAACCCGAGCTTAGTCTCGGGTTTTTTAATGTCTAAAATAAAGTGTCATATAAAAGCGGTGTTCCTACCTTTGGCCTAAAGTAACTATCGTAGCGTAATTACTAACCTAGCTAATTATTAAGAACTGAGTTTAATCTCGGGCTTTTAATACCTAAATAACTTTTTCACCTAAATATTTACCTCCCAGCAGTTCTCACAACATATAAAAATTAATTACTAATCTAGCCGATAGGTTTGAGTCTTGATAAAGTAAAATCAAAGCCAGCTAACAGGAGCATATATGCTTAATCAAACCATATTTAGCGCAGAGCAGGTGAGAGATAACGAAGCGCTTGCAGCTAAAAATAGCCATTGTGATTTATTTACCCTCATGGAGCGCGCAGGAGAGGCTGTATTGGATCAATGGCAGTTATTTAACGCCCAGCATGCCTTGGTGCTTGTAGGGCATGGAAACAATGCTGGAGATGGTTATATTGCTGCGAGGCTTATAAAGCAATTAGGAAAACAAGTGAGTGTATGCGCAGTTGATCCTAACAAGGCATTAACAGGTGATGCAGTAAAATCGCAGCAGTTATGGATTGAAGCGGGTGGACTTGTTTCTCATTTTACAAAAGATGCCCTTAATGAGTGCGATATAGTTATTGATGCTCTCCTTGGTACTGGGCTTAAAAATACAGTGAGTGATAACTTTGCTGGCATTATTAAAGCTGTGAATAACAGTGGTAAGCCCGTAATAAGCATTGATATACCGTCAGGCATTGAGGCTAATACCGGACAGCCATTGGGGTGCGCAGTACAAGCTACTTCAACCGTTACTTTTGTGGGTATTAAGCAAGGGCTCACAACTACAGCAGGTAAACAATATAGCGGTAAGTTAGTATTTGATGATTTAGCAATTGGCGATGCGTTTATTCGTATAGCTCAATCATCAGGAACCCTGATTAATATTAATAGCTTTAAAGGAATAGCCACACGAGCAATCAATAGCCACAAAGGCAGCCATGGCAAGCTTTTATGTGTTGGTGGTAACCAAGGTACTGCAGGTGCAATTAGGCTAAGTAGTGAAGCTGCCCTTAGAGCCGGTGCTGGCATGGTAAGAGTGTATACACACGAAAGCTCAATAACCCCCATCAGTATTGGCAGACCAGAGCTCATGGTAAGCAGTAATAATTTACATCAAGCGCTAGAGTGGGCAAGCTGCGTTGTTATTGGCCCAGGGCTTGGGCAAGACGAATGGGCACAACAAACGTTCGATGAAGTAATGCAGTATTGCCAAAACAACAAAATGCCATTAGTTATAGATGCAGACGCTCTTAATTTACTGGCTAAGCAAGCTTCATCATATATGTTAGATCAATGCGTACTTACTCCGCATCCTGGTGAAGCCTCTCGACTCCTGAGTGTTAGTACCAGCGAGATAGAGTCAGATCGTTTTAATTATGCTCGTCTTTGCGCCAAACGTTACACAGCAACTTGTGTATTAAAAGGCGCAGGAACATTAATAGATAATGCTCAGCAAACGTGGGTATGTGAAGATGGTAATCCGGCACTCGCTGTTGGAGGCAGTGGTGATGTACTTACCGGTATTATTGGTGCATTACTTGCTCAAGGTTTAAATATTGATGAAGCAGCACGCTATGGTGTAACACTACACGCTAAAGCCGGCGATATCGCAAGTGAGCGAGACGGGCAAAGGGGAATGCTACCCAGTGATTTATTCTCAATTGTAAGAGAGTTAGTTAATAAAGTGACGTGAGGTTAAGCGTCACTCAACTATTAGTGTTCGGTTTTAAATTGTGAAACGTCATTGCACCCACTAAAAAGCATACACCTACATAAAGCCAAACACTGCTTGCTATAATATTCCACGTATCGGCACGCATTAATGCAGGGATAATTATTAAGCTTCGTATGATACACAAGGTTGCAATAGCAATTAAAGCGGTTCTAGTAAGTACTATGTTACGCACTAAGCCAATTGCTGATAAGGCAAATGCAGTACAGGCAAACATGAGTCCAGCTATTGCAATACTACCTAAAGGCGCAAAGAATGTACCTTGCTGTGATGATTCTATTATTTGTATTGGGGCGCGAGCAAATATAAACCAACTAGTGCCACCCCATATACAAAGTAAATGCCATATAGCTGCTGAGAATGAAATTACTCCCGCACTTAATAAAAATTTTGCTTTTATATTTAACAGCATTTTATCTCACTAATTATTAAGCTGTAATAAATCCCATTTTGTACCATACAAGTCTTCAAAAACCACTACGGTGCCATAGGGTTCTACTCGAGGTTCTTCGTTAAATGTAACGCCTTTAGAAAGCATTAAATTATAATCTCGCCAAAAGTCATTGGTATGCAAAAACAAAAACACGCGACCACCCGTTTGATTACCAATAGCGCTGATCTGTTCGGGTGTTGTGGCTTTAGCGAGCAGTAGATTAGCCCTGCTCGAATTAGTCCCATTTGAACAAGCCCCGTTTGAATTTGGAGGTGAAATTAACACCCAGCGTTTACCATCTCCTAAATCAGTATCTTCGACTAACTCAAAATTAAGCTTTTGAGTATAAAACTCAATTGCCTCGTCGTAGTCTTTAACAACTAATGCAATGCTGCCGATATGCTGTTGAACGTTAGTCATGTTTAGTTTACTCCGTACTCTTAAATAAATGTGCTTTTTATCATATTAGTAAACGATTACGCAGGGTATATGCCCCCAATATGTAACTTAGTTATAGGTATAAATTAAACAGTATCAATCTGCCTTATAATAAAAAGCAAAACCCAGCCGAGGCTGGATCTACTTTAAATCGATTTTTTAGTACTAAGTGCATAAAGTGTTTATCTGTGTAATTCACCAGCACGTTCTGGTTGATAGGTTACTTCTTTTATTTTTACCTTTATTAAGCCGCCACTCGGTTTAGGCCACTCAATTTCGTCGCCTTGTGACAGTCCAAGTAATGCGCTACCAACGGGTGATAGTATCGATATTTTATCGCCGTTAGAGTCACTATTTTTTGGGTACACCAAGGTTAACGTAAATTCTTCTTTAGAAGACTCAACAATAAAGTTTACAGTTGAGTTCATCGTTACAACTGACGATGGCATATCTTTAGGTTCGACTATTGTTGCTCGTGCCAGTTCAGCTTCCAATTCTTCTTTATTAGCAAAGCTACCTGCAGGAAGTGATTCCATTAAGTCATACAATCTATCTGCATCGAGTGATGAAATGATTAGTTCAGGTTTTTTATTCATCTTAATATCCTTAATAATTTTTAATAAATAAAATTAACTCTGAGTATGGCTTGGCATGCATTTAAGAAGCAAAAGGATACGCGAAGTTATTTTATTAATTAACCACACCTGTGGCTTTTACTTTATTTGTGCCCAATAGCTAAAAACCCAGCCGAAGCTGGGTTTTTGTTTGAGCTAGGTGCTTAGCAGGTGATGTTTATCACATCATGCCGCCCACTAGCTTGTTTTTAAAGGGGTGCAAGCTTAATTTCTAAAATATACCCCAACTTATACCCCACTTTTTGTATGGGTGCATTGTTGTAAGTTCATACCTATGAAATCAGTTTTTCTGAGGGAAGTAAAGAATGATATTCCCCATTATTATAATTAGCTCTTAGCGTTCTAAATATCAAAAATGCATATTCATAATAAAGTATTGACTGCATTATTTAAAGGTACTAATTAATTTCGTGTGTTATATAGGTACTGACCTCATAATATGAAGCTGTGTACTTAAGCAGTGAGTGATTATTTAAGGGTATCAATTTAATGGCCAGTGTAAGCCGCAGTTAGGGTAACCACTATAATCTAAAAAGGAAATATTACATTATGAGTTATAAAGATTTTAATAGTTATGAAGCTATTATACATGCGATACAGGAATACAGGTCACTAGGGCGTGAAGAGTATCTTATAAGGTATAGAGGTAAAGCTACAGCATCCAACAGCTTTACCTACTTTGTTTGCTACGAAGGTCTATTGTATGAATGTAAGCCTATTTTTCTAGGTGCATACTTTCATCAATTTGGTAAACATTTAGAAAATACGAGTACTAGCGGTGTTAAAGGATCCATAAAACCTATATTGGAAAGTTTGGGCTTTTCTGTTTACTCTGGCGTTGATAGCGAAGTACCTGAAGACATTGCTGAATTAATTGCAGAACAGCCAAAGAGAGCTCCAATATTCGTTAACCGAATCATTAGGAACTCACAGATCGCAGAAGATATAAAAGAATTATATGGTCACAAATGTCAGATATGTAACGAAGTATTAGAAACACCAAAGGGGTTTTATGCTGAAGGGGCACATATAAAGCCATTAGGCTCTCCTCATCATGGTCCAGATACTAAAGAAAACCTATTGTGCCTTTGCCCAAATCACCATGCGCTTTTTGATAAAAAAGCTATTGTTATCCATGATGATTATACAGTGGATTTTATAACATGCCCCCAAGGCAAAGAAATAAAATTGACAGTTCATGTCGAACATAAAATTGATCAAGCTTTAGTCAAATATCATAGAGAAGAAGTTTAATAGTAATTTAAATTCTTGCCTCTAAAGAGATAACGGTGGCTTCAGTTGTAGTACATGTATCTTTTATAAGGCAGACATGAGTGTCTTTAAAGGTAGCGCGAATGTCTTTAAAGGTAGCGTGAGTGTCTTTAAAGGTAGCGTGAGTGTCTTTAAAGGCAGCAAACTAACATTGAGTTTTCGGCATTTTGTAAAAAAAGAAGACGCGGTTTTTTCCTACGTTACTTTTATTTATAATTTTATAATTATTTATAATCGTTATATTAATTTATAACATATTAAATTTTGTCCGTAATATCTAAATATGGTTTTAATTCACATTTTAAAAATAATTTTCATATGGATGGCATAATCAACTCCGGCAAAGGTGAGATTGTTTTTATATTTTCAGTCTAGCCTTACTTCTGATTACAGGGTGGACTGAGCTTACTCCCAAGCTATTCTTAAGGGAGAGGGCAACTAACCCTGTGGTTATGTCATAAACCTACTTGTAAAGAATAGATAATAAAAAAGCTGTATAATCACAGCCTTTCAATTTAAAGATGAATACTTAATATATTAATCTTCGAACCACTTAAACAAACCGTAACCGGCAGCAGCTATTATTGCTACTGGTGCTGCTACTGTAATGATTGCTCCTGTAGCCATACCACCACCAACCGCTGCACCAACGCTTGCCATTCCTGACGCAATAGCTGCACCACCTGCTGTTCCAGCCGTTCCCGCTGTTGCAGCTAATGCTGCACCAGTAGTTCCTGCTGTAGCAGACATAATTGTAGCTGCTGAACCACCGACAACTGCTGATGCAGTTGTTGCAGCAGTTGCACCTGTAGCTACTACACCTACACCACCAACAACAGTTGATTTTTTAATATTTTCACTCATAGAACCTCCAAAAATAGTCGATAAAAAATACGATATATAATATAGTAATAATTGATTTATTATGCAACTTATAGGATAACATCTAAACAGGAGTGTTTAGATGTCTACTTATTAGAGTTCCTGAGGCCTTAGTACCTTACTCCTGAACTATAAGAGTAGCTGAACGTTACTTCTGATCGGCAAAAGTGAATTGACCTTACTTCTGAGAACAAAGAGGAGGAGCTAAGCTTACTCCAAAGCGATAAGGATCGTTGAGTCTTGCTAGAGCCTATTCTTAGAAGGTGGGGCAACTAACCCTGCTATTAGAGTTCCTGAGGACTTAGTACCTTACTCCTGAACTATAAGGGTAGCTGAACGTTACTTCTGATCGGCAAAAGTGAATTGACCTTACTTCCAATATTTTTAATACCTTACTTCTGAGCACAAAGAGGAGGAGCTAAGCTTACTCCAAAGCGATAAGGAGCGTTGAGTCTTGCTAGAGCCTATTCTTAGAAGATGGGGCAACTAACCCTGCTATTAGAGCCCCTGAGGACTTAGTACCTTACACCTAACTATAGGGATAGCTGAACCCTACTTCTGATATTACTTTAGTCGCTTATTCAAAATCGTAAATTACATTGCAACTGCTTGTAAGACATATAGCCCTCTGCATGGTTTAGTCATATCTAAAATTAACTCATTTAGTCTAGTGGACTAGTTATTGATGAGAGATATCTCTCACTTTTGAAATGATCCCCAGTAAACACTTTTGAAACCTTATATTATTCTTTGGCTTGCTGATTTTCAGCAAGGGTAAATTATTAATTTATAAGGTTAAATTATGAAGTTTAAAAATAAAATCATTCGTTTGAAAGAGTTAAGGGAAGAGCTACAAGTTAGTAAAAGTACCTTATGGCGCTGGCGGCTAGATCCTAACTTTCCAAAACCTATTTTACTTGGTTCTCGCTCTGTAGGCTTTTTTGTGAAAGATGTAGATGCGTGGCTTCTTACGCGTAAAAAGATGACAGAGAAGGGGCAAGTTCAATAATCAGTTCTATTTGTCTCTAGACATTATGCACGGTTTGTATTTTTAAAAAAAAACAAAAATAAAAAACCGATACTAAACAACAGCATAAGAAAATAACCATGTAATACATGGTAACTCGAAAATATATTTAAGTGGCTAATTTAAAAGAAGAAATCAAGGTTTTCAAATATGAACGATAAATTAGAGAAATCAGTAACCATTAGGTTTACTAAAGATGATTATAACAAGTTAGAAGTTAAGGCTGAGAATGATGGTACGACTATAGCTAACATCATCCGTAAATCTTGCCTGAATTATTTTGAACAACAAAAAATAGAAAACCAGTTAACCCTTATGGAACAAAGACAAAGTGAACTTTTGATAGAAACATTTTCGGCTATGCTTAATTTGAGTGAAGATAAAAAAGAGGAGGCCATTGATCGTCTACTTGAAAATGGAATTAAAATTTAGTGATTTCGATATCGAAGCAATCACGTCTGGAATATTATATGGAAGACGATGAGGCTGGTAGTAATGCTCTGCCTATAGATGTTCTTTATGCAGGGGAAGTGGCAAAAGCGCTTAAGTTAAAGCCGAAAATGTATTTTAATGAGTTAGTTAATATATTTTCGGCATGCGATATTGATGGAACACAACTTATTGGTAGTAGTAAGAGTAAGAAGTTAAAGATACTGGATTTAGTTTTTAATGCACCTAAACCTATCTCTAAAGCTTATGCACGAGCTGATGATTTACTTCAAAAACATATAGATGACGTTCAATTTAAATCTGTTTTAGGGGCTCTAGAGTTTTTAGAGAAAAAAGTATCTTTTACTCGTACTGGACAGGGTGGGAAACATTTAGAAAAGACTAAGGGGTTTGCAGCAATACTGTTTAAGCATTACCAGTCTAGAGAAGGCGATTTTCATTTACACACGCATGTATTACTCTCCCGACTAACTTTAAGACAAGATAACAAGTGGGCTAGTTTAAAATCCCAGTTGGTATACCGTTGGCAAAAGGCTGCGGCAAAGATTTATAGAGCATTACTTGCCAGTGGCTTAAGAGAGCTAGGGTTTCAAATAATCAGGATAGAAGAGACAGATTGTTTTACATTTTTAGGGAGTAACCTTGAGATTTGTAGGTTTTTTTCCAAACGTAGTGAAGGAATCAAAAGCAAACTTGAAGAGATGGGCCTTGAAGATAGTAGTCCAACTATAAAGAATAAAGTTTCACTTTATTTGAGAAAGCCAAAGGTAAAGAAAAGTAGGGCTAGCCAAGTAAAGGCATGGCGTGCAGCTTTAAGCCACCAAGGCTATACAAGAGATTATTTTTATAAGAACCTGAATACAGAAAAAATACCAGCCCTAGAGGCTATTCCAATATTCCAAGTTATTAAAGAATTAACAAAATCAAAAGCAATTATTGATATCCATAAAATATATGAAATAACAGCTACTGAGGCTCAGTTTTTTCATGTGAACCTATCTGAAATTTTAAATACTGTTGATACTATCCTCAAAAACAAAAGACTACTTGGTCCACTAAATGATCCTTTTGGCAAAGAAATATACACAACGAGCTCCATGTTAAGATCTGAACGTGAATTAATAAGTATTACTGATTTACTGCGAAAGGATACTACTTATCAGTTATCTGAAAATGTAGTTATGGTGGCCATAGAAAAGCAAGAATTAGAGCTGGGGTTTAAGTTATCTTTTGAGCAAAAGAATTCAGTATTGGAGTTGTGTCAAACAAGGCTCGATATTTTACAAGGTAGGGCTGGCGCAGGGAAGTCTACTTCAATGGGAGCACTGCGCATTGCTTATGAGTTATCTGGTTATAATGTGGTTGGCGCTACGGTATCTAAATCTGCTGCAATTCAACTAGAAGCTGATACGGGGATAAAAAGTAGTACTTTCGAAAAATTGCTAATAGAGATCAAACACAAAAATAGAAAATTTGTAAATACAGTAGTTTTAATTGATGAAGCTGGATTAGTCCCTTCATTAGCTCTTCTAGATTTGTTAAAAGGTTTAAAGCAAGCTGGTTCGAAATTAGTTTTAGTAGGAGAAGTTGAACAATTACGCGCGATAAATCATGGTGGCTGCCTGTTGTATTTATCTAAAAGATATAGTTTTACTGAGCTACAAACGATATATAGGCAACGAGAAAATTGGGCAAGAAACCTTGTAACTTTGCTGAGAGCCGGTAACTCTGAAGAAGGACTCAAAGTAATGGCACAAAAAGATTTATTGCATATAGCTGAATCTCGAGACCATGCATTAGAAAGCTTGATTGAACATTGGGATCGATTTGTTAGAAATACTCCTAAAAAGCAGTGGATGGTTTTAGCGTATAACTGGAAAGATATCCAACCTCTTAATGGACTTATTCGAGAAAATCTTCAGCAACAAGGTATGCTTGGTAAAGAGGAGATTGAGGTTAACTGTACTGTCTCTGATAAATATTTTAAACAAAAATTTTCTAGTCAGGATCGTGTAAGGTTTACCCAAAATAATCCTGGATTAGGTTTAATCAATGGCCAATTAGGTCGGATTATAAAAGTTGAATATACCAATTCAGATATTCTCTTTATGGTAAAAAAAGACTGTGGAGAAAAAGTAACATTTTTAAAATCAGAATATTCGAACGAGAAAGACGCACTTCAGTTAGTACATGCATATGCTTTTACGGTATACAGTAGTCAGGGAAGAACGATAGATGGCGATACTTTTGTATTTTATAACAAAGCAATGGATAGGGCAGCTTCCTACGTTGCAGGCTCAAGACACAAAAATCGTTGTCATTGGTTTGTAGACGGCAGCACTTTAGATGTTCATTATGGTTTAGATGCAGTAAACGGAAAAGACCAAAATACTATTAAAGTAAAAAGGCTTGCTGAATATATGGGTTCTGAACGCTCAGAAGTAATGGCTTTAGAATATTGGGGAAATACGGCTTAATACTGCTATAAATTTTTATTATTAAGAGACAAGTTTTTAAGGCGTAATTATACATATGGATAAAGATCTTCAACAAAACCCTCAAAGAACTGCCCAAGTGGCATTAAAAACTTTTTTTAATATAATGAAAGCTTGGCTTATCGAGCCGTATGAGCAAAAGTTATTACTGGGTAGCCAAGGTAGCCATATATATGAGAAGTGGCACCAAGGAGGTACTGGAAGCCTTAGTGAGGATGTATTGATACGAATCTCTTATATCATTGGAATTTATAGAGGGCTAGGCTTAATATTTAATGACCGCTCAAAGGCTGATAGTTGGATAAATAAGCCTAACGAGCACTTCAATGGCTTTTCGGCACTTGAATACATCCTTGATGACGTAGATGAGGGCTTAGAGAGTGTACGTACTTTAATAGATATTATTTAGGTAAATTGCAACTACTCCATTCAGAGCTTCCTTTTCACTGTTGTTCATTTCTTTATTTCTTATTTGTTCGCACCACACTACTTTAGAGCAGCTTATTAATTCGATCGAGCGACGTGTGCGGTGCAACAGCTTGGCTATTTGGTTGCTGCTTGATACTATCCTAGTGAGATTTCTTTCATTTTGTCATTAAAAACATAGCGAAAAAAACACTTTGCTTCTGCCTTCTTTACTGAAAAGTATAAATATTAAATAAAAACCCTAAAAGAACCTCAGAGATTGCTTTGCGTGTTTTTTAACATCATGACGAAATGAGAAGCTACAAAGATTCTAAAACTGTGGCCAAATTTTATTGACCACTACAGACCGGCAGCTATGAGCGAGAAGCTGACGGTCGGATTTTTTACATCGTACAACAGCTCAAAGCTGCCGTTAATATTCGATTATTGAACATTCACTTTAAACCAACTAGAAGCAAACAAAAGTAATACATCCAAGATAACCGCTTTGATGGCGAATTCTAAGCTCGATTTAAAGAGACGATAACATATAGTGTAAAGGTGGGTAAAAATAATAAAGCAAAGTTGGATTAGAGCATGGAACTGCCTCCAAGCTCACAATCCCTATTTACTTACAAGTGGTTTTAAGTCATTCGTTCATTTTTTGATAAAACCTGATTGATGAACAATGCACAAAGAATAACTATCAGTGCTATCCATGTATTCATTTGAATGGCGTCATTAGTGACTAATGCGCCAATAAATACACCAACAGCAGGCACTATATAGTTTGTCATCGAAGTAAATACTGGCCCCGCATTTTTGATGCACATCATATAAAGGTAATAAACAATACCTGCACATACAGCGCCCAAATAAAGCAATGAAAATAGAGCCGTTGTAGAGGCTTCTTGGTATTCAAAAGGTGCTGTAATGAAAGCAATAATGATAAGCTGAATACTTGCCGCAGAAAGTACATTTCGTGCAACAATTAATGGGTGTTCGTTTCTAACGCGATTGAGTAATAGAAGTGCTATAGCAAAACATATCGCAGCAACCACAATAGCCATTGAACTTACCAAGTTGATTTCCCCTGCACCTGATAGTTCAGGATAGAATAAAACCAATAATCCACTAAAGCCCAAGACAACACTAATAGTATTGGCTATATTAATCTTTGCACCTTTGACAAAAATAGGCGCTAATAACAATACATAAAACGGCAGTGTCCCCATCAAAATTGCAGCAATAGAGCTATCTAAATGTTGCTGTCCCCACGGTACGAGTACAAAAGGAATTGCGGCTTCAAGTAAGCCAATGACGCTGAATAGTACCCATTGATTTCCTGTGCCTTTAATCCCTAGAGATTTACAAATCACAATTAGCGTGATTGCACCAATGACCGCACGTGTAGCGCCAATCCAAATGGGAGAAAAGCTCACTAAAGCAAACTCTTGAAATATGAATTGAGAACCCCAAATGAGTCCAATGGCTAATAATGTTAAATAATTTTTAAGAATCATAAAAAGTTAAACCTGAAGAAATATGTGTAAATTTGCATTGAAAGAATTGTTACACCAACTTAGCGTGGTTCAATATTAAGGTGGTGGTTAATTAAAATGCTTAATCAATAACGGCAACCGCATCAACCTCGAAAAGCATGCCATCTAGCGCTAATCTTGGTACGGGAACTAATGATTGAGCAGGAAGTGCCTTGCCAAACGTTTTAACAATATGCTTTGTCATCACATCAAGCATTGATTGGTCATAGTTAACAACATAAGTGGTTAGTTTGGCGACTTGATTTGGCTTTACATTAGCTGCTTTAAGTGCATACGTAAATTTTTATAGGCTTGCTCAACCTGTTTAGCAAACTCTGGAGATAACTCGCCCTCTTTATTTTCTCCACCTTGCCCTGCAAAATGAACAATACTACTCCCGCCTTTAGAAATAACTACATGACTAAAACCATTGGGTGCAGGGTTATATAAGCCGTCTGGATTTATGATGGTTGTTTCTACTGATGAAGTCATTGTTTTCTCTTGAGCGAAGCTGCTTGATGAGGTTATTGCCAATGTGGCAATAATAGCTGTTTTTAAAATGTTATTTTGTCGTGCTTTAAAATCGAACATAGAAAATCCTTTGTAAATAAAATAGTTAATGTTTATAAATGTTATTCTGAACCAGTTTGACAACTGGCTATGCTGACTTGAATGCGATGGCATCAACTTCAATCAGCATCCCTTCAAGCGCAAGTGCTGGAACAGGAATTAAGGTACTGGCGGGAAGCATACGTTCTTGCCAATATTTGTTTATTTTTTCTCCCAAATGGTAAGTTTTTCCATGTTGTGATCAACGATGAGAATAGTGATTTTCATCACATCGCTAAACTTCAAATCATGAGACTTTAAAGCAATGGCTAAATTGGCGAGTAGTGCCTGTACTTGATGGCGAAAATCTTCATTTAACGTATGTTCTTTTCCTTCACCACCGCTTTGGCCTGATATATAGACAAGTTCGCCATTTGAAGGTGCTTTTACTGTGTGACAAAAGCCATATGGCGTAGGGTCAAATAGCTCTGAAGGGTTATGAAAAGAAAGTGTCTTATTTGTCATTTTATTAACCAGTTTAGTCGTTGTTTTGTAATTCTGGCAGTAGTATAATTGTTAAAGTTAACTTTAAGTCAATGCTTTAATTTATAGAGTTTCAACATTGTTTTGGGAACTAATAATATGACAAGTAATGATTATTTAACTGTTGGTCAGTTGTCTGAGCGAAGTGGGGTCGCAACGTCTGCACTGCGTTTTTACGAAACTAAAAACTTGATTGTTGCCATACGGACGAGTGGCAATCAACGTAGATACAAAGCTGCAATGTTACGCAGAATTGCTTTAATTCAAGTTGCACAATCTGTGGGGTTCACTCTTGAAGAGATTACTCGTGAGTTGGAAGGGCTGCCAATGAATAAGACCCCCACGAAAAGAGATTGGGAACGAGTTGCAAAAAAGTGGCAAAAAGATTTAGATAGCAAAACAAGGCAGATTCAATCTTTAAGAGAGAATCTAACTGGTTGTATAGGGTGTGGGTGATGAGATGGACGCTCCCCAAAACGGCGTCAATGCGCCAAACTGGTATTAACTCACACTCAGTTAAAAGGGAACGTCCGTCATGAAAAT
>NZ_WTLC01000068.1:0-13865 GCF_011378875.1 Pseudoalteromonas sp. Z9A5 | reverse complement strand
ACCAGGCTTCAAATTGTAGAAAGCCCGAATCTAACGATTCGGGCTTTTTTACGTCTGCAGAAAAGTGAAGTGTGTGCGAATAATGCACAACTCGCGCCATACACACTATTAATATCCCTTATTTCATTCGATTACAGCTCATGACCCACTTTAAAGAAGCCCACTTATCTCACCAGTCTCTGCGATAGCGCGATAATAAGCAGCTTGAGAGAGTGATAATGCAGTATTTATACTGTGGCTCTCCACCGCTTTGGGCATTAAAACATTCTACTGCGTATGCGTAGCGCACCGACTTCACATTGTAGAAAGCCCCAATCTAAAGGTTTGGGATTTTTACGTCTGCAGAAAAGTGAAATATAGGGGAGTAATGAACATTACGCACTCGAGGTCTCTTCAATTCACCTAAGTATACAAGTCGAACTGAATAGCTCATTACTTCAGTACTAAAGTTTATAACCAAATATAAAGGCTATTCAAAATAGTCCGTAAGCTTGAGTTTCTTCACTTTCAGATTCTTCTAGTTGTGTTGGTTTAAATATTACGCTTGGATCAATTAATACACTGTGCTTTTGTGAAAGCTTGATTAATCCTCGCATCATATTTTTAGTTTGTGGGTCTAGATCAAAACCAACCTCAGTGAGCTTATCTAGTGGTTTAATGTCTTCTTTTTTATAGTCGATATTATCTTCGACTTTATCTACCAATAACCCTACATGTGGGTTTAAGCCGTCTTTAGTGGTAAAAACAATAATAGGTTTATAGTCTAATGTTATTTGCTCTTTAGCTGATTCAAATAAACGCTCGAGCTGAATTAGACTATTACGCTTAATTTTGTCGAGCAGGGCTGACACTTGTTTATGATCATTTTGATTATGGGCTGCTATGGCTTCTTTGACCGTTTCTAGCAATGATTGAAAAGGCTCGTCAATCCGAGACATTGTTAATTTTAAGTCTTCATTATCGGTGCTGAACTCTTTGTAAAACAGAACAAAATCTTGTAGTTCTCCGTCATTGCTTGAAATAGAAGCCGAGCTATTTAGCAAGTTACTTTGAAGGGTGTTGAACCAGTTTAATAGTTTTTCTTGCCATGTTCTTAGTTGTTTTAATGCGTGCGTATTACTTTGTTCGGTTGAGATACTATTTAAAATAATACCTAAATCAAAAACAGGCGTTGGTATATCCATATAATCTTTAACACCAATAAAGCTTTTATTATTGTTTGGTAAAGTTGTTAGATTATTGTCAAAGCGCTCTGTTAATAAAATATCGAGTATTTTAAGTGAAATTGTTTTACAGCCCACTTTAAAGTTTATTAATTCCATGCCTTTATCTTAATTTACCTATTAATACTTTAAGGATAGAACAAATTAAGTAAATAGCTTAAAGATAGGTAAGATTTAATATAGGTAGAGTAATTAGAAGTTATTAGATGCCATTAGTGAGATTTTTTACGACATGTTTAAATTGATTCTCAAGCTGTTTTTTTCCTAATAAACCTAAGTGTTGAATCACTTTTTCATTACTTTCATGTTGAAGCACTAACTTTATTAAAAGTTGTTTGTCAGACTCTTTTAATTGAGATATACAAGAAGGAGACTGGTTTATTATCTGCCAAAGAGTCGCAGAGATACTAAATTGAGTGAAGTTACTGTTTACGAGCAGGGTTAATCGTTCGCGAGTCTCGGGGCTTATTAACCCATCGCTAAATCCTTCAATTAGAATACTTACAAGTTGCCAATCTAGTGTTTTAAAGTGTGTTAAAAGCCCATAAAAAAAATCGTTTTTAAACTGCTTTTTTAGAGGTTGAATAATTGCACTTTTGTTGCTTAAGCATTTAACCACAAGCGCTGAATGTTCAGCTGTGCTTTTATCGCGTTGATAACCTAGCTTTACGGTATCAAATCCTTGGTTTTGCCAAAAATTAAGTAACTGTGCTGTTGCGCCAAAGCTTGCACCTAACCAACTACATTGGCTTTTTACTTGCGACTCGCAATAGCTAAGTAGCTTTTTACCAAAGCCTATATTGTGAGAACTCGGATCAATCGCTATTCGTACAACGCGAGCGCTCAACTGTCTTAAGTAGCTATTATTAAAGCTAAGTTGTGAGAGGGTTTGAGCCATTAAGTGACCCTGTGGGCGGCGCTCTCCGCTTATAACCTGTAGAGCAAGTTCTTCACTTAAACCACCTTCTATGGTGATTAAACATACGCCAATTAATTGGTTATTAATTTTACTAATAAATAGTCGTTGCGATGGTGCGTCTAGTAGTTGACGTAAATCGTTTACACTACTTTGATAATGAGCCAATGCAAGCAGGGCAATAACTTGTTGCAGTAAAGGTTCATTGTTTACAAGGAATTGCTGAGTTATTTCACTATGTACTGGCTGCTCTAATTGAGCACTACTTAACTCTTTATATTGTGCATCAAGTGCAAGCAAGCTGCGAATATGTTGTTCAAGAGGATCATGTTTAGCAAAGCGCAGTGGCTCATCAAGTGTAATAACTTTAGATGCTTTGTAATGCGCTTTAATATAGTTGCTAAAGCGAATGGTATAACCTCTGCCATTGCCCTCGTAACCAACCAGTGTGCTTGCAAATACAATACGAGGATAATGAGCTAGCATTTTTAATAATAGTGGGACGGGGATTGCAGCAGCTTCATCTACTAATAATAAATCGCAACTTGGTAACGTGCTTAATAACGCGTCAGGTGCAACATGGTGTAAGTTGGCGAGTTGTTTCTTTTCTGGGTTGTATTGTAGACCTAACTCTTTAGCTAAATGTTTAAAGCTGCTATGGGCCGCTTTAAACTGGGTACTGCAAATAATTACTTTTTTATCAGTCAGTTTTGCTGTTGCGAGGCCAAGTGCTGCCGACTTACCTCTGCCTCTATCTGCATTAATAAGTAATGGTCTATTAGCACGACCATTAGCCACTTTTATTATTTGATCAACACAGCTTTGCTGAGGCTCATAATCAATTTTATTATAAGTAACAGAAGTTACGGCATTATTAATACAGCCATCTTTTTCACTAAAATGAAAAGCAGGTAATTGTTTAATAACAGTTGCGAAACGTTGATTAAATAAACTGTAGTTAATGGTATGACCGTGTGATTGCACTGTACTTAATGAAGGGTCTTGCCAAGTAGGTAAGTCATCTAATTCAGGCAGTAATAAAAACAGCATACCACCGGCTTTAACAGCGCCGCCAAGTGCCGCAAGTTTATCTGGGTGCAAACCACTAAAGCCATCATAAACGGCGTGAGCAAATTCTTGCCCTAAAATTTGATGAGTGCGGGTAGGCCAGTATGAATTTTTAAGCGCACTCTGCTTAGATACCACAAGTGTATTGTCATCATCTATTAATGAATAGAGTAATTCATAGCACCAAGCTGAGCTGCCAGTAATCAGGATTAGCTGACGATGATACGCGTCAGCTAGTTGTTGCCCCAATTCATTTAGATGTGCTTTATATCGCTTGTAATCGTGCATAGGCCGTTACTAACCATTTAGTGCCAAGGTCATCAAAGTTAACTTGTACGCGAGATTGCGCGCCACTGCCTTCGTAATTAAGTACGGTACCAATGCCAAACTTAGCATGCAGAACCCGTTGACCTAAATTAAAACCACTGTCTTCAAATGCGGCATGGCTAACTGATGCGCTAAAACGCCCGGCGGCAGGCGGACGAGAAACCTGTGTTTTAATACGGATTTCTTCAACGCAGTCTTCTGGAATTTCGCGTAAAAAGCGTGATGGACTATGGTATTTTTCTTGCCCGTATAAGCGGCGACTCTCAGCATGGCTAATGTATAACTTATCCATTGCTCGTGTCATGCCTACATAACAAAGGCGGCGTTCTTCTTCTAAGCGACCCGACTCTTCGTTACTTTGCTGAGAAGGGAACATGCCTTCTTCTACGCCCACCATAAACACTAGCGGAAATTCTAAGCCTTTTGCTGAGTGAAGTGTCATCATTTGAACTGCGTCTTCGTGTTCTTCTGCCTGCCCTTCACCTGACTCAAGTGATGTATGTGCTAAAAAGCCTTGTAAAGGCGAGCTGTATTCTTCGTCTTCAGGAAGCTCATACTGGTCACATGCGCTAATTAGTTCTTCTAAGTTTTCTACGCGAGCACGGCCTTTTTCACCTTTTTCAGCTTGGTACATTGCCATCAAGCCTGAGGTTTGGATTGTGTACTTGGCTTGCTCATGCAAAGTTAGATCGCTAATTTTATCTTCAATTTGTTCAACTAGTTCTACAAACTTACTTACTGCGCCAGAAGCACGACCAGATAAATGCTGTTGTTCTACAATTGCTTTTGCGGCATACCAAAGCGGTAACGATTCTGCTCGTGCACAGTCGCGTATATGGCTCAATGTTTTATCACCAATACCGCGTGTTGGCGTATTAATTACACGCTCAAATGCGGCATCGTCTTGACGATTACCCACCAGACGTAAATACGAAAGCGCATCCTTAATTTCTTGTCGTTCGAAGAATCGCATACCACCATAAATACGGTATTTTAAGCCTTCTTGTAGCATGGCTTCCTCGAGTACACGAGATTGCGCGTTACTACGGTATAAAATTGCTGCATCTTGCAGGGCATTCCCTGCATTTAACCAGCTTCGTAGTTTGCTACTTACAAAGCGTGCTTCGTCTAACTCATTAAATGCTGCATAAATCGAGATTGGCTCGCCATCGTTACCGTCGGTCCATAAGCTTTTACCCATACGCTCTGAGTTATTTTGAATTAATGCATTAGATGCTTTCAAAATAGTCGCGGTTGAACGGTAGTTTTGTTCAAGGCGAATGGTTTCTGCGCTGAAGTCAGTTAAAAAACGTTTAATGTTTTCGATTTTAGCACCACGCCAACCATAAATGCTTTGGTCATCGTCGCCTACAATCATAATGCTGTTAGTATCGCCAGCAAGTAACTTTAACCAAGCATATTGAATGGTATTTGTATCTTGGAACTCGTCTACGAGCATATGTGCAAAGCGTTGCTGATAATGACGCAGTAACGTAGGGTTATTTTTTAACACTTCGTAGCTGCGTAGCAATATCTCGGCAAAATCAACTAAGCCGGCTCTATCACAGGCCTCTTGATAGGCGGCGTAAACACGCAGCATCATTTGCTCGTTAATATCGTATGCTTGAATATCTTTAGGGCGAAGTGCTTCATCTTTTTTGGCGCTTATGTACCAGCCAAATTGTTTAGCAGGCCATTTTTTATCATCAATATTCATCGACTTTAATAAGCGCTTGATCATCCGAAGCTGATCGTCAGAGTCTAAAATTTGAAAGGCTTCAGGTAAGTTAGCTTCACGGTGATGAGCACGTAAAATACGATGCGATAAACCATGGAAAGTACCAATCCACATACCACCTACAGGCGCTTTTAGTGTTTCTTCAACGCGGCCACGCATTTCTTTAGCGGCTTTATTAGTAAAGGTAACTGCAAAAATACTGTAAGCGGAGGCTTGCTCAACTTGCATAAGCCACGCAATACGATGAACTAACACTCGTGTTTTACCAGACCCAGCACCTGCTAATACCAGCATGTTTTGTAGTGGGGCTGCAACGGCATCGCGTTGTTTGTCATTTAAGCCATCGAGTAATTGTGAAACGTCCATCGTTACGCCTTTTTAATCAATATTGTGGGCAGTATAACAGGTGTTTTTGTTAGGCTAAATAAAATACTGTTTTTATAAACAGCTATTTATAAAATAGTGTTCAAAACGAGTAACTTGCTAATTAATTAAGCGAATAAAAAAGTGTAAACGGATAACAATAATTGCTAATTTGACCTAATTTTAGCAAAATTTACCAACTCTCTAAATCTAGACTAATTTAACTATTTGATTTGTAAGCTTTAATAAATTGGCATAGAGTGTGTAGGTAAATAATTATAAAATTAAATAAATACAGAGGTTAGTATGGCGGATCAAGGTTCTGGCGGTAACGTAATCGCAGCATTATGTAATATATTTTTTCCTGGTTTAGGGCAGTTAGTGCAAGGGCGTATTTTAGCGGCTATATTTTTTGCACTCGCTATTATAATAAGTTACGCACTAATTTATGTGCTTGTAGGTTTTGTACTTGTGCCTATTATTTACTTATGGGCTATTATTGACGCAGCGCGTTATAGATCGCGAAGTTAACGGCTTTAAAATTGAGTGAAATAGCGCCCATGTGGCGCTATTTTGCTTTATATATCCTGTGGTTTACGGGCGTTTACGTATATAATTACGCAATTAAAGATTTACAGGCAAACCCTATGGAATACCAATTTATTCGCGATCCTATTAGCGGGCTACGTATTAAAATAAGCAGCGAACACGCCATTATTGGTCGCTGGCTAAACGAAGAAATAGGCAAAGATAAAGTAGCTATGGTGCAAGCGCTTATTGCATCGGTAAGTTCAAGCTATGAGCCGCTAACGCTAAAAGGCCAAGAAATAAATTTAATATTAACGAAAGACGAAGCATTATTTGAAGCCCATGCGCTTCATCAAGATAGCGAAGACCTAATAGCGTATCAAGATGACGATTTAGCGCTTGAAGAAAATGGTTTAAGCAGTGGTTGTGGCTTTGAAGATTTTATTGATTTAATTGATTCTTGGCATGAGTTTACGACGTCACGATAAACATAATTAGCACACTAATGAAAATATACAGCAATGCACAATTAGCATTTTATCTGTATTATTACACCAACGAAAATTACGCCAACCAAAACGACAGGAACTGATATGTCTGCCAATTTAAACAAGCTAGTAGTGATGCTAGAAATGCAAAACGCCATGAATACTAAAGTACATGAGCAATGGTTTACTCAAGGGTTTGAATGGTACCGCGCTATTTGGGTTGAGTGTGCTGAAATGTTGGATCATCATGGTTGGAAATGGTGGAAAAAACAAACACCAGATACTGAACAAGTTATTTTAGAGTTGGTTGATATTTTTCATTTTGGTCTATCGCTTAGAATTGACGGCGAAACTAGCTACGAAGACTTAGCAAAGCAACTTGAAACTGAGCTTAGCAATGCTCAACAAGCTGATGACTTTAAACAAACACTAGAGATATTAGCGGCGACTGCTGTTGCTGATAAAACGTTTAATGCAGGTGCCTTTGCTGGTTGTATGGCGCAAATGGATATGAATATTGACGATTTATATCGCGGTTACGTAGGTAAAAATACGTTAAATTTTTTCCGCCAAGATCACGGTTATAAAGACGGTAGCTACATCAAAGAATGGAATGGGCAAGAAGATAACGAGCATTTAGTTGAGGTAGTTAAAAGCCTCGATACAGAACATGCAGACTTTGCAAAATTAGTATATCAAGGTCTAGAAGCGCGTTACCCAAAAAGTTAATTCGGGTCATTTGAGTTATATTAACTTGCGGTAGTCGGTAACGCTTAGGTAATCGGCTATTTCGTTATGTGGTTGTTGGCTATCGGGGTTAGCAACTGCAAGTAAATGTTCAATGCCGTATTCTCGTGCGGCATTTAAAACGGGGATACTGTCGTCAATAAACAGTGTACGGTTTTTATTAAAACCTAAGTCGTCTTGCACTTTATGCCACAAACTTTGCTGCTCTTTACTTATCCCATATTCATGAGTAGAGACTACGCCATCTAAATAATTATCTATCGCAGTTTCTTCAAATTTGAGCATGACACTTTCAGGATGGGCGTTAGTAAGCAAAATTAACTCTTTACCTGCTTTTTTAAGCTCTGTTAAAAAGTGAGGTACGTCTTCTCGCATTTTAATTAAATGCTTTGATTCGCGCTTAAGTTCCATAATAGGCAAGCTTAATTGTTGTTCCCAGTAATCTAAGCAATACCACTGTATTTGACCGCTTACGGCTTGATAGCGTTTTAAAATATCTGCTTTGGCTGCGTCTAAGCTAATGCCTCTTGCTAATGCATGTTGTTGTGGAATTACGTTAAGCCAAAAATGACTGTCGTAATGTAAATCGAGTAATGTTCCGTCCATATCAAGCAAAACGGTATCGATTTTTGACCAATTTAACATAGGAATTTCAACTTATAAGGTTTATTATTGAACTAACTGCCATGATAGCAAATTAACGCCAATGACACAGAAAAAGCACCCAACACCACCACAAATTCTTAGTAATAATGTTGTCGCTAAAAGTCGACTATTTACTGTGGAATCTTTAGAACTTAAATTCTCTAATAACGAAGAGCGCCAATATGAGCGAATTCGCGGCGGTGGTCGAGGCGCAGTGATGATTGTGCCTCTAACTGCCGATAACGAATTACTACTCGTACGTGAATATTGTGCAGGCACTAACGACTATCAATTAGGGTTTCCAAAAGGATTAATAGATCCTGGTGAAACACCAGAGCAAGCAGCTAACAGAGAGCTTAAGGAAGAGGTGGGTTTTGGTGCTGAATACTTTAAACCACTAAGAACCGTTACCATGGCACCTAGTTACTTTAATGCCACCATGCATATATTGTTTGCTAAGCAACTCTATCCAAAAACATTACCAGGAGATGAGCCAGAGACACTGGTTGTTGTTAAGTGGCCATTAATCGACTTGCAGTCATTATTAGACCAAGAAGATTTTACTGAAGCTCGCAGTGTTGCCGCTTTGCTATTATTAGATAAATACTTAGCGTCTGGAGCTGCCGATGAATAAATTAATTGAACCTTGTATTGAATTAGCTGAACTTGCTGGTAATGCAATCATGGCCATTTATAAAAAAGGCGATATTGGTCAGCAAGAGAAATCAGATAACACGCCGGTTACCAAAGCTGATTTAGCTGCAAACGACGTACTGGTTGCTGGATTGAAAGCACTTGCGCCTGACATTCCAATTATGTCGGAAGAAACACCTATACCAGCACTTGCTGATAGACAAAATTGGCAGCGTTATTGGTTACTCGATCCGATGGATGGCACTGGTGAGTTTATTTTAGAAAGTGGCGACTTTGCAGTAAATATTGCATTGATTGAAAATAACCACCCAGTGCTTGGTGTTATTCATTGGCCAGCAAAAGGAATTACTTATTTTGCGACAGCAAAAAATGGTGCTTTCAAACGCGAAAATGCAAATGATAAGCAAATATCTGTAGCAACACCAAACACCCTTACGCTTGCTGTGAGTCGTCGTCAAAAAATTGAAGCTGTAAGCCAATATTTAAACGCTCAATTTACAACCATTGCAGTGGGTTCTTGTTCATTAAAGGCTTGTGCTGTTGCAGAGGGTAAAGCCGATTGTTTTTTAAGAATCGGTCCAACAGGTGAGTGGGATACTGGCGCATCACAAATTATTGTTGAGGAAGCTGGCGGCTGCATTACAGATGCTGAATTTAATCCGCTAACCTATAATCAGCGTGAAAGCACTGAAAACCCTGACTTTATTGTTATGGGGCACCCTGATTGGGAATGGCAAAAAATGATTACGCCACATCAAAGGTTGAGTGCAGAATAGTGGTTTGATTGCTTTTTGCGCACTTGAACAACTTTAAGTGCTTTAAGCCTTGCATTATATGTTTATTCCTATATAGTAGCGCTCTCTTCAAGGCAGGCTCGTAAATAAAACGAAGTTGCTTTAAAGAAATTACAGGCGCGGGATGGAGCAGTCTGGTAGCTCGTCGGGCTCATAACCCGAAGGTCGTCGGTTCAAATCCGGCTCCCGCAACCAATTTTCTAATGTTGGTTACTGTAATAACTCTAGCTTAAGAGATTAAATAAAGTAGTCGATAGACTTAAAATATACAGGCGCGGGATGGAGCAGTCTGGTAGCTCGTCGGGCTCATAACCCGAAGGTCGTCGGTTCAAATCCGGCTCCCGCAACCAATTCTTTAATTGGAAGCCAAGTTGTAATGTAGGCAACTTTAAACAAGCATACAAATTTCAGGCGCGGGATGGAGCAGTCTGGTAGCTCGTCGGGCTCATAACCCGAAGGTCGTCGGTTCAAATCCGGCTCCCGCAACCACTGAAATTAAATACTTAAATATCTAAAAATTAAAAACAAAATAGCACTCTTTATCGAGTGATTTTTTGCGTCTGCAGTTTAATAAATTCTTATGAATTTAAACTCACCGTTACTGCGCAAAATACTTTACACAAGTAAGCGAAGGTCGTCGGTTCGCTTTTTACAAACTCAAGCTCCCACAACCACTGAAATTAAATATTTAAAGTTAAAACAAAATAACACTCTTCATTGAGTGATTTTTTGCGTCTGGAATTTGGTAAATTCTTATGAATTTAAACTCACCGTTACTGCGCAAAATACTTTGCACAAGTAAGCGAAGGTCGTCGGTTCGCTTTTTACAAACTCAAGCTCCCGCAACCACTGAAATTAAATGTTTAAAGTTAAAACAAAATAGCACTCTTTATCGAGTGATTTTTTGCGTCTGCAGTTTAATAAATTCTTATGAATTTAAACTCACCGTTACTGCGCAAAATACTTTGCACAAGTAAGCGAAGGTCGTCGGTTCGCTTTTTACAAACTCAAGCTCCCACAACCACTGAAATTAAATATTTAAAGTTAAAACAAAATAACACCCTTCATTGAGTGATTTTTTGCGTCTGGAATTTGGTAAAATACCTTATATTCTGCTTTATTTAATGACTTCCCTCTAATACCTATGACGTTTTACAAATAACTTATTTTTTAAAAAGAGTGTTTTATGTTAAAACGGTTAAAATATTTTAAGTAATAATACACATGACAGAACTTTATCACTGGTTTGATTTAATAGGTATTGCGGTATTTGCTGTATCGGGCACTTTGTTAGCGTACGAGAAAAAAATGGATGGTTTTGGTGTCGTCGTTTTAGCGACGGTAACTGCCATTGGTGGTGGTACAGTACGCGATCTTATTTTAGATGTTCCTGTTTTTTGGTTGCACGACCAAAGTTACTTTTTTGCAATACTTGCTTCTGTATTTGTCACCGTACGTCTTATAAATAAGCAAAAACCAATACCTCATTATATTTTACAAACAGCCGATGCATTTGGTTTGGCTTTTTTTGCCGTAATGGGGGCACAAAAAGCGCAACTTGCTGGTATGCCAGATATGACAGCTGTAATTATGGCTGTAATTACAGGCTGCTTTGGTGGATTAATTCGAGACGTACTTGCCCGCGAAATTCCTATGCTATTAAAAGGCGAGCTTTACGCTATTACCTGCATTGCTGGTGGTACTGTTTACACGCTAAGTATAGGCTTTTCGTTAGTCACTGAAATGGCAATGGTATTAGGCATGCTAATGACCCTGTTGCTTCGTTTAGCTGCGATAAAATGGCAGATCACATTACACATTTTTAAATATCCTGACTAGACTGGTGTAATCACACCATTTACTAGGATAAGGAATGTCGTTAGCTCGTATATTTTCTCGTGCTCAGGTGGGAATAAACGCCCCCGAAGTTATTGTAGAAGTTCACCTAGGAAATGGTTTACCTGCTTTTCATATTGTAGGCCTCCCTGAAGCGTCCGTTAAAGAATCAAAAGACAGAGTGCGTAGCGCACTTGAAAACTCTCAATTTGGCTTCCCTGATCAGCGAATAACAGTAAATTTAGCCCCTGCTGATTTACCAAAAGATGGTGGACGTTTTGATCTTGCTATTGCGGTAGGTATTTTAGTCGCTTCAGGACAAATTGTGTGCCCTGACATTCATAAGTATGAATTTTACGGAGAACTTGCTCTTAATGGTGAGGTGCGTGGTGTAAATGCTATTTTACCTTCGGTACTTGCTGCTAAAGAGCAAGATCGCTGCTGCTTTTTACCTCTTGCAAACGATAGCCTAGCAAGCTTAGTTAATGGCGTTAAACGCAAAGCCGTCAGCTCTATTCAAGAAGTGTGGGGTGATTTACTCAATCAACAACCCTTGCCTTTAAATGTCGAATATCCTGATTGTACCCAAGCCCCTGACTTTTTACTCGATTTAAGCGATGTTAAAGGTCAGCCCGGTGCAAAGCGAGTATTAGAAATAGCCGCAGCTGGCGGACATAATTTATTATTTTTAGGTCCACCTGGAACGGGAAAATCAATGCTTGCCCAGCGCATGGCAACCATAATGCCGACCATGTCGGATGATGAGGCTATTTCGACAGCGGCGCTTTACTCTATTATTGGCCAATCCATAGATTTAACTAATTGGCGACAACGACCATTTCGTAATCCACACCATACATGTTCAGCAGTTGCTTTGGTTGGTGGCTCTTCTAATCCCAAGCCCGGTGAGATCTCGTTGGCACATAATGGTGTGCTTTTCTTGGACGAATTACCCGAGTTTGAGCGTAAGGTACTGGATTCGCTGCGTGAACCAATGGAGACCGGCACTGTGACCATTTCGCGTGCTGCAAGGCAAATGGAGTTTCCAGCGCAGTTTCAACTTATAACTGCATTAAACCCAAGTCCTACAGGGAGCCATACTGATAAGCGGGCAACTCCCGATCAAGTTATGCGCTATCTGTCGCGAGTATCAGGACCTTTTATTGACCGTATTGATTTGCAAATAGAACTACCTCGCTTAACAAGTGTTGAACTACAAAGTACTCAGCCTGAGGAAAGTAGTGCTGAGGTTAGAGCAAGAGTTGAAGCGGCTTATTACCTACAGCTAAAACGCCAAGGTAAGGTTAATGCGAGGCTTAATAATAAAGAAATGAGTGTGCATTGTGTTCTTGCGTCTGCAGAATTACAGTTTTTAGCCAGAGCGAGTGAGAAATTATCTTTATCGCCACGCTCTTACCATAGAGTAATTAAGGTGGCGCGTACTATTAGTGATTTAAAAGGGGCTGAAAATATTAGTTTAAATGAACTCAAGGAGGCACTTAATTACCGTGCATTTGAGCGCCTTATTGCGCAATTAACTAAGTATTAAATAGAGAGCATATACCCTTTACCGCGAACGGTAACAATGCGTTTTTGATCTTTCTCATCGTTTAATTTTTTACGTAAACGACCAATAAGTACATCAACAGTGCGATCGTTAGGGCTCCAATCTGGCTGACCGATTTCTTCTGATATTTTTTCGCGGGATGTGGCTTTGCCTGCATTACTAATCAGACAAATAAGCACTTTATGCTCAGCTTCAGTTAAGCGTGATTCAACACCTGAAGCGGTAATTAATGTGCGGTTATCGGGGTGAAGCTTAAAGTCTGCGTATTCTATAAACTCTTCGCTTTCATCATCGTCTTGAGTAACCGCTACACGCTTATAAAGTGCGCGCATGCGTAGTTCTAGTTCAAGTAAGTCGACGGGTTTACAAATGTAGTCATCAGCACCTTGTGCAAGGCCTGCAATACGATCAGCTTGGGAGTCACGACTCGATAATACAATAACGCCAATATCAGTAAGTGTGTTTAATTCTTTTGCAAGCTGAAGTCCATCGCGCTTTGGCAAAACAATGTCAATTATGGCTAGTGATATAACACCGTGTAGGTTTACTCGCTGCCTTACAATGCTAAGAGCATCAGCGCCAGTTGGGTCTACCTCAATGGTAAATTCTGTATCTGAGAAGTGATTTTGGATGCGTTTAACGAGTAGTTCATCGTCTTCAACCAATAAAACATTAATAGCCATAGTACTTTATTTTGAATGCTTATAGTTCTATATGGTAGCACCATTAGGTAAATGCTGAGAAGAGTGTTTGTGAGTTTTAAGTTACTTAATATTTCAAAGGCATACAAGATGTTATAACAGGAGAGGTTAGCACCTTTAAACTAATTAAAAGGTGCTAATTAAGATATTAATAGTAATCCGCTATTTTAAATAACAACTAGGGGCTGTTGATCTTTGTAGTATATATATTAATCAGCCCACATTGGTAGCCACATCATAGTAAATGCTAAAGCGAGCATGGAATGATAA
>NZ_WTLC01000067.1:0-14159 GCF_011378875.1 Pseudoalteromonas sp. Z9A5 | reverse complement strand
CGTTTCCCGTCTCAGTGGGGTCGCATTATAGGGAGATCCGAAAACAGATCAACCCTTTTTTGAAGAAAACTTGAAATAACATACTGTTCGGTGAGTATTTAAGCTAAACACGCCAAAAACACAACATAACCAGCAAATTATTAACAACTAAAGGCACTTTAACTCTTTTTATATTTAAAGTAGAGCTAAACGATCTTCATATAAAGGCTTACACCCCAAATGATCAATACGATCGTTAGTGAAAGTGTTACAGCTGCAGATCCCATATCTTTAGCTCTACCTGATAATACATGTAATTCTGTACTTACCCGATCTGTTAGTGCTTCTATTGCAGAATTTAATAATTCAACTATTAGTATTATAAGCAGTGAGCTGATCAATATCGCCCAATGTAATAATGATGAAGCAAGCCAAAATGAAATGGGAAATAATATAAGGCTTAATAATAGCTCTTGTCTAAACGCGGCTTCTTCTTTAAATGCTGCTTTAAAGCCAAGGTAGGAACAATAGGTTGCTTTGAAAACACGCTTGAGGCCTAAGCCATTTGGTTTTAATACATCTTTCATTAATAAACTCTACAAATGAAGGTCAAAATAAAGCCCCGCACTGCGAGGCTTTTTATTTATGCTACACCGTATTGATCACGGTAAGCTTTAACTGAGGCTAAATGCTTGTCCATCGTCCCTTGATTTTCAAGGTAACTAATAAGATCAGCTAATTTTACGATTGATATTACTTTAGTACCAAAGTCGCGTTCAACTTCTTGAATAGCTGATAACTCGGCCTTACCTTTTTCTTGGCGATCTAATGCGATCAAAACACCGCTAAGGTCCGCACCATTTTCGGCAATGATTTCCATTGATTCACGAATAGCAGTACCTGCGGTTATTACATCATCAACTAGCATTATTTTGCCATTGAGCTCTGAACCAACTAATGTTCCACCTTCACCGTGTGCTTTTTTCTCTTTACGATTAAAACAGTACGGTACATCTTTATTATAATGATCAGCTAATGCAACAGCTGTTGTTGTCGCTATTGGGATACCTTTATATGCAGGACCAAATAATACATCATACTCTATCGCTGAGTCTTCTAATGCAGCAGCATAAAATCGACCTAAACGCGCTAAATCACGGCCTGTATTAAATAAACCTGCATTAAAAAAGTACGGACTTATTCGCCCTGACTTTAAAGTAAACTCACCAAATTTTAATACCTGCTTCTCTAGGGCAAATTCTATAAACTCTTTTTGATAATCTTTCATATCTAGTGGCCTACCTATTTATGCTAATGCTTGCTTTTGTACGTCAATGATTTCACGAATAGAATGTTTAGCTAAAGTAAGTAACTCATCTAGCTCATCAAACGAGAAAGGTTCGCCTTCGGCTGTACCTTGAATTTCAATAATTTTACCTGTTTCGGTTAAAATTACGTTCATATCAGTCTCTGCTGCTGAATCTTCAATATATTCTAAATCGCTAATTGCTTGACCTTTATATATACCTACTGAAATAGCCGCAATCATATGCTTAAGTGGGTTTGAATTAATCATACCTTTGGCACGCATATGCGTTAGCGCATCAACAAGTGCAACACATGCACCACTTATAGAAGCAGTACGCGTACCACCATCAGCTTGAATTACATCACAGTCAATGGTGATTGTGTTTTCGCCAAGTGCTTTTAAATCAACAGCAGCACGAAGTGCACGTGCAATTAAGCGTTGAATTTCCATAGTACGACCGCCCTGCTTACCACGTGCAGCTTCTCGAGCATTACGCGTATGCGTTGCTCGCGGTAACATACCGTATTCAGCATTGATCCAACCTTTACCCTGACCTTTCATGAAACGAGGTACGCCCGATTCAACAGTAGCTGTACAAAGTACTTTGGTGTTACCAAACTCAACAAGTACTGAACCTTCAGCATGCAAAGTATAATTACGTGTAAATGTAACAGGTCTAATTTGGTTAGGTGTTCTTTCGCTTGGACGCATTGACGATCCCCTTAATTCAGAATTTGCGACATTATAAGTGTATGTGGGTATAGATACTATGCTGATTTAAATAAATAGCTGTATGCAAAATATTCAGTGTATTAAATTTTCCCTAGAGCTTAAGCAGTGTTACGGTATAATCATCGTAATATTGTATTTATAAATTTAGGAAAATATCCATGATCCACAGTATGACAGCTTATGCGCGTCGCGAAATAAAAGGCGATTGGGGTACTGGCACTTGGGAAGTTCGTTCAGTGAACCAGCGTTACCTTGAAACATTTATTCGCGCACCAGAGCAATTTCGTGGCATGGAGCCAGTTATTCGTGAGCGTTTACGCAAACACTTACAACGCGGTAAAGTTGAGGTTTTTTTAAAATTTGTAGCAAACCCTGCTCATGTTGGTGAATTATCGATTAACCAAGCGCTTGCTGAGCAACTTATAAATAGTGCTAAGTGGGTTCAACAACAAAGTAACGGTGATATCAACCCTGTTGATATATTACGCTGGCCTGGTGTTATGGAAGCTGAAGAACTTGATATGGATAGCGTTAATACAGCGCTAATTGTTGGTCTTGATCAAGTAATAGAAGATTTTAAATCAGCACGTGGCGATGAAGGTGCAAACCTTGAAGAAATGATAGCAATCCGCCTTGATGCGATTTTAGAGCAAGTAGAAATTGTAGAAACGCACATGCCAGAGATTGCTAAATGGCAGCGTGAAAAACTGGCTCAAAAACTAGAAGACTTAACAGCTAATATTGACGAGTCACGCCTTGAACAAGAGCTCATTTATCTTGCGCAAAAACAAGACGTGGCTGAAGAATTAGATCGCTTAAAGTCTCACGTTAAAGAAACTAAAAAAATCCTTAAAAAAGGGGGCGCATGTGGTCGCCGTTTAGATTTTATGATGCAAGAATTTAATCGTGAAGCAAACACGCTAGCATCTAAGTCTATTAATAGTGATATTACGACTGCCGCTGTCGAGCTAAAAGTGTTGATTGAACAAATGCGTGAGCAAATTCAAAACATTGAATAACACATAACGCTGTTGTAGCTCACTTGAGCATAATTAGCGAAATAAAGTACAATGTAGTTATTGAAGGCTTGAGTTATTTGTAACTCAAGCCTGTTTATTTTTAGGTAGAGATAAATATGGCACAAACTCGCGGAAATCTATTTATTTTGTCGGCACCATCAGGCGCAGGTAAATCAAGCTTAATTAATGCGTTATTAAAAAAACATGCAGATATGAAAGTATCAGTATCACATACCACTCGCTCTCCTCGCCCTGGTGAGAATCATGGCGTGCATTATCATTTTTCGTCAACTGATGAATTTAAGACGCTTATTTCTCAAGATGATTTTTTTGAATGGGCTCAAGTATTTGATAATTACTATGGCACATCAAAGCAAGCGATTGAGTCACAACTTAATGCTGGTATAGATGTGTTTTTAGATATTGATTGGCAAGGTGCGCAACAAGTACGTAAAATTATGCCAAGCGTTCAAACTATTTTTATTCTGCCTCCCTCTAAAGCAGAACTTGAACAACGATTAAATAACCGAGGTCAGGACTCTGCTGAAGTTATTGCTTCTCGTATGGCAAAAGCACAATCAGAAACATCACATTACAATGAATATGACTTTGTTATTGTGAATGATGATTTTGATACAGCACTTGCAGACATAGAAACGATTGTTATGGCACAGCGTTTAACATTAAAAGCGCAAACTCTTCGCCATCAAGATTTACTAAATAGCCTCCTTAAATAGTTTAGACTTATTTAAATTAGCTTTAGGCTTGTAAAACTAATAAAAATTGACCACTAGCTATTGGCGAAACTTGCTGCTTGCAGTAAACTACGTCTTTGCTTTTAAATTATTTTGGAGTGCTGAGATGGCCCGCGTAACAGTTGAAGATGCAGTAGATGCAGTTGGTAATCGTTTTGACTTAATTTTAGTTGCGGCTCGTCGTGCCCGCCAACTTGCTGTTGGTGGTAAAACTCCACTAGTAGACCCTGAAAACGATAAACCAACAGTAGTTGCTTTACGTGAAATTGAATTAGGTTTAGTTGATAGTTCATCAATGGACTTAATTGACCGTGAAGAACAACAACATCAAGAAGCGGCTGAATTAGCTGCTGTTGCTGCCATCGTTGGCGGCAATCAATAATCAACCTCCCGGTTTGATTTTAGCCAACGGCGCAGTATTTCTACTATAGTCGTTGGCAATATCCTCTATTCATCGTATATTCGTAACTTACCTAATTTACTTCACTAGAACATTGGAGTGTAAATGTATCTTTTTGAAGGTCTTAAAAAGAAAATTTCAGAATACTTGCCTGCTGCTGAAGTAGAGTTAGTACAAAAATCTTACGTGGTAGCCCGAGAGGCTCACGAGGGTCAAACGCGCTCAAGTGGCGAACCTTACATTACTCATCCTGTTGAAGTAACCCAAATTCTTGCTGGTATGCATCTCGATCATGAAACACTCATGGCTGCATTAATGCATGACGTAATTGAAGATACTGACTTTAGCCAACAAGATTTAGCAGAAATTTTTGGGGAAACGGTTGCAGAACTAGTTGAGGGTGTAAGTAAACTCGATAAGCTTAGCTTTAAAGATAAAAAAGAATTCCAAGCTGAAAACTATCGAAAAATGATTATGGCAATGACCCAAGATATTAGGGTTATTTTAATCAAACTCGCTGACCGAACTCATAATATGCGTACATTGGGAGCATTACGTCCCGATAAACGCCGTCGTATTGCTCGAGAAACATTAGAAATATACGCGCCAATTGCAAACCGTTTGGGTATTCACGATATTAAAAATGAGCTTGAAGACTTGGGTTTTCAAGCTTTATACCCTATGCGTCATCGTGCACTTAAATCAGAAGTGGCTAAAGCTCGTGGTAATCGTAAAGAAGTTATTTCTAATATTCAAAATGAAATAGAAGCTCGTCTTAAAGAATCAGGTATAAATGCAACTGTATCTGGTCGTGAAAAACATATTTATAGCATTTATAAAAAAATGCTAAATAAAGAGCTGTTATTTAACGAAGTAATGGACATTTATGCTTTTAGAATAGCCGTTGAATCTATGGATACTTGCTATCGCGTACTTGGCGTTGCACATAGCCTTTATAAACCAATTGAAACACGTTTTAAAGACTATATAGCAGTACCAAAAACAAATGGTTACCAGTCACTTCATACTTCTTTAGTTGGTCCACACGGTATACCTGTTGAAATTCAAATTCGTACTCACGATATGGATCATATGGCAGATAAAGGTGTCGCAGCGCATTGGATGTATAAAAAATCAGGTGACGGTGCAGGTAATACATCTCAGCAACGCGCTCGACAATGGATGCAAAGTTTACTAGAACTACAGCAAAGTGCTGGTTCGTCTTTTGAGTTTATTGAGAACGTAAAAACCGAATTATTCCCAGAAGAAATTTACGTATTTACGCCAGATGGTCGTATTGTAGAATTACCAATGGGTGCTACTGCTGTCGATTTTGCTTACGCTGTACATACTGATGTAGGTAACACCTGTGTTGGAGCAAGAGTAAACCGCAAGCCTTATCCTTTAAGTAAAGCACTTGATACCGGTCAAACAATAGAAGTAATAACTAGCTCAGGAGCTCACCCTAATGCTACTTGGCTTAACTTTATTGTGACAGGCAAAGCACGATTAGGGATTCGTAACTACCTTAAAAGCCAGCATCACGAAGAAGCAATGTTATTAGGCAGACGCTTACTGGATTCAGCACTTGGCGAAAATAAATTTGATAATATCCCTGATGAAAATATAGTAAGAGTACTCGAAGAACATGAGCTTTCTACATTACTTGAGCTATTAGTTGAAATTGGTTCTGGTAATTTAATGAGTATGCTAATTGCTAAACGTTTGCTGCAAAACGATAGTGACGACTTAACCGATATGACAAACCAAGCCAAAGCGACCATTATTGGAACCGAAGGCATGTTAGTTAATTACTCTAAATGTTGTCGCCCAGTACCTGGGGATGCAATAACCGCACATATAAGCCAAGGCAAAGGCTTAACTGTTCACAGGCAAGAATGTAAAAACATTCGAGGTTGGGAAAATGAGCGTTCTAAATACTTAGTTGTAAAATGGGACGATAACCCAGAGAAAGAATATATTGCAGCTCTTAGAGTTGAAATAATTAATCATCAAGGTGCTCTAGCCAAATTAACTAATGTTGTTGCTACAACCCAAGCCAACATTGTGGAAATAGCTACCGATGAAAAAGAAAGTAATTTATACGTGATAGATCTAGGAGTCACCGTTAAAAACCGTGTCCATGTTGCTAACATTATGCGTAAAATTCGTGTTATGCCTGATGTGCAAAAAGTCTATCGTAAAAAATAAAATAGGAAAAACATGAATAAAGCATTTATCTCTACCGACAAAGCACCTGCAGCTATTGGCACATACAGCCAAGCAGTTAAAGTAGGTACTGCTGTTTATTTATCAGGTCAAATTCCATTAGTTCCTGAAACAATGGAAGTTATTTCAGAAGACTTTGGCGAACAAACACACCAAGTATTTAAAAATATAGCTGCAGTGTGTGAAGAAGCTGGCGGTCAAATACATGACCTAGTCAAAGTTAATATTTATCTTACTGATTTATCTAACTTTGCTGTTGTTAACGAAGTAATGAGCCAGTACTTTAAGCAACCATATCCAGCACGCGCTGCGATTGGTGTTCGTGCATTACCTAAAGGCGTGCAAGTTGAGATTGATGGCATTATGGAATTACCTTCAACTAACTAATGTGTTTATGAGCTATAGACCTGCGCTATAGCTCATACTTCCCCTACTTTATATATCATTTTGTTTTTCTTGATTTCTTGACTCAAAAGTAAATTTCTAGCACTCTATAATTGTGCTGTTAATAAAAATTTAACTTAAGTAGTAGAAAAGGATTAACTAGTGTTTAAGCTTGCCAATAATGGAAATGTTTTACTTGATGTAAGTAAACACGCCCCTCCAAGTGCTGCATTTGTGCTTGAAGCCCTCGAAAAGTCGACCTTCTGTAATTGCAAAATAGATCATAATGCTATTAATGACTTTTTTAAAAGTGGAAGTAGTAAGTCTGTTTTAGTTGTTGCCAATAAGCATAACGCTACATTAAGCGTAACTATTAGCGACGACAAAATGCTTGCTACTGGTGAGCTTACCGTTGCACAAGGTGGTAAAATACTGAACTTAGAAGATGCTAAAAAACAGCTAGTCAAAGCAGGAATAGTCCGTGGCTATAAGCAAGCATTTTTAGAACAAATCCTCGATAAACAACTCGAAGCCGCTGCAGGTAGTGTAGTAAAAGGTGTTATTGCTAAAGGCCGTTTACCGAGTGATGGTTTAGCCACTAAGCTCATAGCAACAGTAAAAACGCTTAAAGACCGTCTAAAGGCTCCTCAATTAAAAGAAGATGGTAGTGTTGATATGCGAGATTTTGGCAAGCTCGCAAGTGTAGAGCCTGGTGCTGTGCTCATACGTCAACAGCCAGCAACCCCAGGAAAAGAAGGTTTTACTGTTGTAGGAGACATATTACCAGCCAAGCCAGGTGATAATAAACAACTCGTTGCGGGTGAAGGCACTGAAATATCTAAACTCAATCCAATGGAGCTAGTGTCTACTATTTCTGGAGTACCGGTTGAGATAAATAATGGTATGCGAGTAGATGACATTTTTACAATATCAGATGTGAGCGTAAAAAGTGGTCATATAGATTTTGAAGGTAGCGTTATTGTTACTCGTAATATAGACCCAGGGATGAAAGTAACTGCTAAAGGCGATATTACTATTTTTGGCACTGTAGAATCTGGTGACCTTACTGCTGGCGGCAATATAACGGTAAAACAAGGTATTATTGGTCATCAAAAAGATGATAAGTCACTCTCTTGTAAACTAATATGTGCTGGTGATGTTCACATCTCTCATTCACAATATTGCTACATAGAAGCGTGTAATATATTTATTGAACGCCAAACAAGCCACTGCATAATGAAAGCAAAGCGGTTACTACAAGTTGGACAAACAGATTTACCTAAAGGTAAAATATTTGGTGGTGAAATACTAGATGCAACGACGCTTATTGCAGGCGAAATTGGTAATGAGTCTGGTGCTAAAATGGTAATAAACTTAGCTGCCTCAGGCGCAGAAATAACAGCAAATACAGATAATTGCTTTAAAGATTTAGCAAAAACAGATCAACAACTAGATACTCTTCAAATAGCGTTAGAAAAAACAGATCAAGTAAAAGATACTGAAAAAAAGAGTCTATTAATCACAAAAATTGGTGCGACCCAATTACATTATTGCCAACAAGCTGAGCAATTAGAGAAACGCCTTTCAAATCTAGATCACGATCTGCACGACTTACTTAGTGATACTAATCTAGCCGTGAATACAGTTTTGCACTCTGGAGTCGAAATTCATATTTTTGACAAAGCTCTTAAAACAACCCGTAATTACCCTCCATGTAACGTAAAGCTTATAAACAATAAAATTGAGGTTGAATTTAAAACGCACTAATTAATAGAGTGCTTCACAGAGCACTCTATTAAGGCTTAGTAAAATCTACAATAAACCACTCACGGTGTCGTAAGTCTGACTTGACCATACACCTACTTGTACCTGCCCAATATGTTGCTTTTGAAGCAGTAACATAGCTAATCGTGACTGACCTATACCGCCGCCAATTGTTTGTGGGAATTTACTTTGTAATAAAGCTTTATGCCAATCAAGCTCTAATCGTTCTTCATCGCCTGTAATACTTAATTGTGCTTTTAAAACATCAGGGCTTACACGTATACCCATCGAAGATATTTCAAAGGCATCTTCGAGCACTGGGTTCCACACTAAAATATCGCCATTTAATCCCATATATTGATCGCACGTAGGTGTAGACCAATCATCATAATCTGGCGCTCTTACATCATGGATTTTGCCATCACCTAATGCACCACCAATCCCAATTAAAAATACAGCGCCATACTCTTGTGTTATTGCCTTTTCACGTTGCTTAGCATTAAAGTCAGGATACATTTTGCGTAACTCTTCACTGTGTACAAATTTAATATCGGCAGGTAAAAATGAAGTTAAACCATAAGATTCACTTACGAAGGCTTCTGTTTCTTTAATTCCTTTATAAATAGATTGAACGGTTTGCTTTAATGTAGTCAGCGAACGCTCAGTACTTTCGCTAATTACTTTTTCCCAATCCCACTGATCAACATAAACAGAATGAATAGGGCTTAATGTATCTTCATCGGGACGTAGCGCTTTCATTTGAGTATAAATACCTTCACCAGCCGAAAAGCCATAAGTTGCTAGTGTTTTACGTTTCCATTTAGCCAATGAGTGCACTACTTCATATTGACTATCTGCTATAGCTTTTACCTTTACAGCAACTGCATTTTCATGCCCGCTTAAGTTATCTTGCGTGCCGTCGCCCACTTTAGCCAAAATTGGGGCTTGAACCTCAATGAGTCCAAGCTGGGTTTCTAGTTGCTGTGAAAAAAATTGCTTAACTTTACTTATTTGCTGCTGTTGCTGCACATAGTGTGAACTCATAATAATTGGCCTCATTCCCAGTTATTGTTACTTGCTTAATTGATAAAAGACACTCAACAAGGCGCCTTAATGAGGTTAATGTAACGATTTACAGCATTAACTCAATATCCCACAACAAAAATAGCTTTAACATACAAAAACAATCAATTTAATGGTATAAAAACCCTACATTCAATAATTTTACAAACGAAAAATAATGGAAAATTATCAAATCGATAATCTCGATAAACAGATATTGCATGCATTAATGGCAAATGCACGTACACCTTATGCAGAACTCGCGAAAAGATTCAACGTAAGCGCAGGTACAATTCATGTTCGTATAGAAAAAATGAAACAGGCAGGGATCATAACCGGCACACAACTCACTATTAGCACAAAGCAATTAGGTTATGATGTATGTTGTTTTATAGGTATTAACTTAAATAACGCACGCGACTATCCACAAACATTAATAAAACTAGAAGCACTTGAAGAAGTTGTCGAAGCTTATTACACAACTGGCAACTACAGTATTTTTATTAAAGTAATGGCAAAGTCAATTGACCACCTACAAGATGTTCTCATTAATAAAATACAGGCAATTGAAGCTATTCAATCAACAGAAACACTTATATCACTACAAAATCCAATTAGCCGTACGGTAATGCCTTAATAGTAAAAATCTCGTATAATTACCTAAAAAAGAGGATCATCATGCAGCAAACTCGCTATCAAAGAATCGAAGACGTACTTTCACGTCGTCAAACAGACCTAACAGTATGCTTAGAAGACGTGCATAAACACCATAATTTATCTGCAATCGTTCGAAGTGCAGATGCCGTTGGCTGCCACCACGTACATGCTGTATGGCCAGAAAAACAAAAATGGCTAACTAATAATACGTCAGGTGGCAGTAAAAACTGGCTAGAGACTCATCTACATAGAAATATAGATGACGCGGTTATGGCAATGCGTGAGCGCAATCCCGAAATACAAATCCTAGCGACTCACCTTTCAGAAGATGCGGTTGATTTTAGAGAAGTAGATTACACCAAACCTACTGCAATTATTGTTGGACAAGAAAAAACGGGGATATCAGAAAAAGCCTTAGAATATGCCGATCAAAATATTATTATTCCTATGCAAGGTATGGTGCAATCACTGAATGTTTCGGTGGCTGCTGCACTAATATTATTTGAAGCACAACGTCAACGTGAACTTGCTGGTTTATATAATAGGGATATGCTTAGTGCAGAAGTTAAGCACCCACTTTATTTTGAAGGTTGCCACCCTATTATTGCAAGGCAGTGTAAACAAAAAAAATTACCTTATCCTGCACTTGATGAAAACGGCGAAATTGTTGCTGATGAACAATTTTGGCAAGCTTTAAAACACACTTGATGCACTTACACTCTGTAAGTACACTTAATCCACTAAATAATTAAAAATTGAGTCTATTTTGTCTAAACCTAGCTTAAGCCAATACCCTATAACAGAACTTAAAGGAGTCGGTCCAAAAATGGCCGAACGCCTATTAAAGCTAGGTATTATTACTGTACAAGATATGCTCTTTCATTTACCACTTCGATACGAAGATCGCACTCGCTTATATGCAATAAACGAGTTAGCCATTCATAGCCACGTTAGCGTAGAGGCTACAGTTGAAACAAGCCAAATCACTTTTGGCAAAAGGCGAATGCTTGTATGCCAAATAAACGATGGAACAGGTAGGCTTACGCTTAGATTTTTTAATTTTACCGCAGCACAAAAAAATGCGCTCAGTGCAGGCAAAATTATACGCTGTTTCGGCGAGGTTCGTCGCGGACGCGTTGGTCTTGAAATGAGCCATCCTGAATATAGCATCAGCGATACTATTAACGAACAACCTATCGCCACAACATTAACGCCTGTTTATTCAACAACTGAAGGCTTAAAACAACTATCGATTAGAGCTTTAAGCGAACAGGCAATTGATTTACTAAACAAATATTCAGTAGAAGAATTACTCCCTACGAAATGGCAGCCATCAAACATGGCGTTAAGCGATGCGTTATTATTACTTCATCGTCCACCAAATAATATTGATGTAACAGCACTAGAGCAAGGAACTCACCCTGCTCAGCAACGCTTAGTATTTGAAGAGTTGCTTGCACAAAACCTCAGTTTATTAAAAGTGCGAGAACAAGGGCAGCAAGTCAAAGCGGTAGCTCTAAATCCAATAAACATATTAGAAAGCCAATTTTTAGAACAACTCCCTTTTGCACCAACAAACGCACAAAGTCGCGTAGTAGCAGAAATTAAAGGTGATATGCAACATGCTTATCCAATGATGCGTTTAGTACAAGGTGATGTTGGCTCAGGTAAAACACTTGTCGCTGCACTTAGCGCATTAACAGCCATTGCTCAAGGCTTTCAAGTTGCCTTGATGGCACCGACTGAAATATTATCAGAGCAACATGGAGTTAATTTTACAACGTGGTTTAATCAATTAGGTATCACAGTTGCTTGGCTTGGCGGTAAGACAAAAGGTAAAGAACGCGTAGCAACGCTTGAAAAAATATCCTCTGGGGAGGCGCAAATGATTGTAGGTACTCACGCTTTATTTCAAGATGAAGTAAAGTTTAATAACTTGGTACTTATAATTATTGATGAGCAACATCGCTTTGGTGTTCACCAACGCCTATCACTACGCGAAAAAGGTAAATTTGAGAATTGTTACCCTCACCAATTGGTTATGACAGCAACACCTATACCTCGCACACTCGCAATGACAGCTTATGCTGACTTAGAAACCTCTGTAATAGATGAATTACCGCCAGGTCGTACACCAATAACAACTGTTGCACTTCCTGATACACGCAGAGACGACATTATAGCTCGCGTTAAATTAGCGTGCCACGAACAAGGTCGTCAAGTTTATTGGGTATGTACACTTATTGATGAATCTGAAGTACTTCAATGCCAGGCAGCTGAAGACAGCGCGCTGCAATTAAAAGAAGCATTACCCGAGCTCAACGTAGGGTTAGTCCATGGACGAATGAAGTCAGCTGAAAAACAAGCAATAATGAGTGAGTTCAAAGCCGGAAATATACATGTATTAGTAGCAACAACTGTTATCGAGGTTGGAGTGGATGTTCCTAATGCGAGTTTAATTATTATAGAAAACCCTGAGCGCCTAGGTTTAGCACAATTACACCAGCTACGCGGTCGAGTCGGTCGTGGCGTTATAGCATCCCATTGCGTACTTTTATACCACGCCCCATTATCTCATACAGCTCAAAAACGACTAGGAGTACTAAGAGATAGTAACGATGGTTTTGTTATAGCTGAGCGTGATTTAGAAATACGCGGACCAGGCGAAGTTCTTGGTACAAAACAAACTGGTTTAGCGGAATTTAAAATTGCGGATTTAACACGCGACAAACAAACACTTAATCAAGTAAGACCTATCGCGCAGCAAATGTTAAAGCAATACCCTCAACATGTAGATCCCTTAATTCATAGATGGCTAGGTAATAAGTCAAACTACGCACAAGCATAACTTCAACGGACTATTTGCTATCTATAATAGCCCTGCAATTTTAATTATTCGCATTTCACTTATAACTACGCAAGATTATTTTTACATATGTATTATCTATCTTTTTATTCTCATCAAAGATAGATATCACCACAGTTAAAGCTCTTTCTATAAAAGCATGTCGAAATTGCCATGTAATATCAGCTCACTTAAACATCTGTTCTAATAGATACCACATAAAATAACCCTTCAATTAATTATGGATTTACAGCTATTACAGCAAATATTAAGCCTCTCCGAAAAATACACGTAAACGAATGTGATTGCTTTCATATCATTATTTTATGAAGGTAATAGCATAAACAATATTACCCGAAGTGGTGCTAACAAATGGGTCTCTAATTACCTAAAATTACGGTTATTAGGCTTAGAGGATAAATCAATTCACAGGCGCTCATTTCAATTATAGTAAGCACAGCGCTGAAAACTGACCGAACTTGTAAGGCAGTCGCCTTATGTACGATACGACTTTGCAATTCAAAAATATAATCTTAATAAACTGCACCTTATTCACAAGAATAAAACCCAATAAAGTAAGTGTGAGAAGGAGATGTAACAACATTGTTTATTAAATAGGGAATGTAATGGCTATGAATAGGAGTCCATGACGTGAGCTATACGTTATTCACCCAAACCTCACTTTTCTGCAGACGTAAAAAAGCCCGAGCCGTTAGATTCGGGCTTTCTACAATGTGAAGTCGGTGCGCTACGCATATGCAGTAGAATGCTTCAGTGCCCACAGCGGTGGAGAGCCACAGTGTAAATACACCACTATCATTCTCTCAAGCTGCTTATTATCGCGCTATTGCTGAGACTGGTGAGCTTCTTTAAAGTGGGTCATGAGCTGTAATCGAATGAAATAAGGGATATTAATGGGAGTGTAGGGTGCGAGTTGTGCATTATTCGCACACACTTCACTTTTCTGCAGACGTAAAAAAGCCCGAATCGTTAGATTCGGGCTTTCTACAATTTGAAGCCTGGT
>NZ_WTLC01000066.1:0-14533 GCF_011378875.1 Pseudoalteromonas sp. Z9A5 | reverse complement strand
TATATGTTTTGGTGTAATAAAAAACCAAGAAGCGTTTAAGCTCCAAGAAAGTTAAATACGACCTTGAAGCTTAAAATGAGAGATGGTATCTACAATAAATATTAAACCCCGAGTTTGGTTCTACCTGTAAGCGTACAGCTTGCTGGCGCGACGAGCGAAGCTCGTAAAAGAAGGTAAAATCACCTACAAATTATCTTGTGCTTTATTCAGCATATCTTTGAGCGCATCAATTAACAGTGGGTCGCGTGAGTTTTGTTTAGCAAGCTCTAGTGCGTGTTTCATGCTGGTAACTGCCTCTTTAAACTGTTTGTTAGCAGTGTAGCCTTGCGATAAACGCATATGAGCATAAGTAGTATTTGGGTAGTCGGTAGTAAATTGTTTAAGTGTGATTATAGCTTTAGCAGTGTTATCAAACTTTTGCTGGCTATGGGCAAATTCAACATATACATCTTTTGGAATTTTGAGCTTAAATCCGTACTTATCGCTAAGTGCTTGGTAGTAACCTGTAATGAGCGATACATCTGCAAATCTTCCATGCTCATCAGTAACGTTAAAAATTAGGTCACTAAATAAGTGGATTAGGCTATCGCTCAGTGCTGGGAGTATAGTGCCCATATGAGTAAAAGATGGGTAGTGCTTATATTCCCATTCAAGTTGTGCGGGCGCTTGTTGTTCTAAATTTACTAAAGTGTTTAATACGCCTGTATAAAAGCGTGCGCCTTCGCTTGCTACGCTAATAAATAATGTTTGATTACCCTTCGGGTTTTTAGAGTATTTTGTAATATTATTTTTTAACTCTTCATCACTCCACCAGCTATTAGGGCTTATAGCTATATAGTTATTAAATAACTCTGGCTGATTAACTAGCGTATAAAGCGCTAACGTTCCTGCATTGGAGTGACCAATTAAGGTGTTGTAGCCGTTAGTTGAGTAGTGAGAATTTATGTATGGCATGAGCTCATCAGACACAAACTTTAAAAACTTGTCGGTTTGCCCCGCATCAGACCATTTGTTTTTAACAAAAGTTTGAAACTCGGTTTTAGGCTCGCCTTGTACTTGTGGTAAATAATCGCGAACACGGTTGGTTGTGTCAACGCCAACGAGCACCGCGTTAGGAATCTGTTCGTAATCAATAAGCGATTTAATAACACCGGAAGCCGTATGAAAATGCTCAACACCATCAAGCAAATAAATAACATACAACGGCTCATCATCTTTTATATTTTCAGGGGTGTAAATTCTAATAGGCCTGTCTTCGTTAAGTATTTTTGATTGCAAGATGATTTTTTTACCAACGGTTATGTCCGTTGCAGTAGTTTCTGCGAGGCTTAAAGAAGACGTAACAAAAGTAAGTATTAATACAAGCGATAGTAAATACTTCATAAATATCCTTATTCAATAATGTATTGCTTAATAATTGCACGACTTTTAGTTTGAGTAAATACTTATATTTTCGAGGCAAACTTAAAGCTTAAGTAATAAAAAACCACGGTTTTTACGCGTTCAAGCTCAGCGTTTACAGTAATAGTATTAAGTACCTACCTTTTTGTTGATGTGAGTAAAATATTTTGTAAGCTCTTTCTAATAAAGCGTTAAAAACATGCTTGCTTAATTATCCTACTAAGCGTAAAATGCGCGCTCATTTCGGCTTTTAAACTATTAATTCCTTGCCTTAAACCGACCGGCCGAAACGGTAGAAGGCTCTATTAACCGTAAGGAATATCCATGCGTCATTACGAAATCGTATTCATGGTTCACCCTGATCAGAGTGAGCAAGTTGCTGGTATGATCGAACGTTACACAGGTTCAATCACTGAAGCAAATGGTGTTATACACCGCCTTGAAGACTGGGGCCGCCGTCAACTGGCTTACCCAATCAACAAACTTCATAAAGCTCACTATGTTCTTATGAACGTTGAAGCACCAACTGAAGTAATCAGCGAGCTAGAAACTACTTTCCGCTACAACGATGCAGTGCTTCGTAACTTGGTTGTTCGCACTAAAAGTGCTGTAACTGAAGCGTCTCCTCTTGCAAGAGAAGAGAAGAAAGAAGCACCAGCTGCTTAATTGTTTTGAGTCCAAGCATGGCGTTTAACTGGTGATGAATATAAATGGTTAGCCCTTTTATGAATCAACTGGTTTTATCTGGGGTAGTTTGTAAAACTCCCAAGTTTAGCCAAAGCCCTGCTGGCATAAAGCATTGTATTTTTGTTATAGAACATAAATCAATGCAAACCGAAGCAGACCTTAACCGTAATAGTTACGTGAGGCTTCAGGTAGTTGCCAGTGGAAAGCAAATGCAACAACAGACTCAACATTTGCACGTTGGGCAGGCATTGCAAGTGAGTGGTTTTTTAAATCGCCACGAAGGTCGTAACGGCCTTAGCCAATTGGTTTTGCATGCTCAGCATATCGAAAGAATTATTTGAGGAATTAATCTCATGGCACGTTATTTCAGACGTCGTAAGTTTTGCCGCTTTAAAGCGGAAGGCGTACAACAAATCGATTACAAAGATCTAGCTACTCTTAGAAACTATGTTACAGAAAGTGGCAAAATCGTACCTAGCCGTATTACAGGTACTAGCGCAAAATTCCAGCGCCAGCTAGCAACTGCTATTAAGCGTGCTCGCTACTTAGCCCTTCTTCCATACACTGACTTACATAAGTAAGCAGCGGATTAACAGTTTTTAAAAGGTGTAGAAACATGCAAGTTATTCTACTAGATAAGATCGCTAACCTAGGTAGCCTAGGTGAACAGGTTGTAGTTAAATCTGGTTTCGCACGTAACTTCCTTTTCCCTCAAGGTAAGGCAGTTCCTGCGACTAAAGCTAACATTGAAACTTTTGACGCACGTCGCGCAGAACTTGAAGCGAAAATCGCTGAACAGTTAGTTGCTGCACAAGCACGCGCTGAAAAACTAGAAGCATTAGCTGAAGTTACATTAGTATCTAAAGCTGGTGACGAAGGTAAGTTATTCGGTTCAATCGGTACTCGTGACATCGCTGACGCTATCTCAGCTGTTGGTGTTGAAGTTGCTAAGTCAGAAGTTCGTTTGCCTCTAGGTACTATCCGTGAGACAGGTGAATTTGACGTATCAATTTCAGTTCACTCAGACGTAACGGCTACTATTAAAGTAATCGTAATCGCTGAAGCTTAATTTTTAATTAAGCGACAAAAGCCGTGCTATTAGCACGGCTTTTTTGTGTCTGTAATTTAGCTAACTTTATGTATAAGCTATTAATTAAGCCGCAGTTAAATAAAACCTCGTACAAGTAATTCTTTTTTCTTCAATATTTTTTCATTTCATTTAAACCTTTCCGAACTGTCATTACGTCTAACTTATCAATACACTAACTCACTAATAATAATTAAAAGGCGACATTACGGATGTTACACGTTAAATCCGAACAAACGCCCTTGTGCGAAGCTGCATTGATTGAGCGTATTAAATCGGGTGATCAAGCTGCATACGCAACTCTTTATGGGTTACATGTAAAGCGGGTTTATGGCTTATGTTTGCGTTTATTAGCGGATCAAGCGCATGCCGAAGATGCCACTCAAGAAGTATTTGTGCAGGTGTGGCATAAAATAGCGCTGTTTGATGGTCGCTCGCAGTTTTCTACTTGGCTTTACAGTGTTGCAAGTAATGTAGCAATTAGTTACTTACGTAGGCAAAAAAACTGGCTGCAAAAAGTGGTGAGTATTGAGCACAGTGGTATGGATGAGCAATCGGCTAATGACTGTGAAGGTTTAAATGGTCTAGATAAGCTAATAGTAAGGCTACCTGAACGTGCGCGTATGGTATTTGTATTGTTTGCAATTGAAGGTTACAGGCACGAGGAAATAGCTGAGCAATTAGGTATGGCTGTTGGCTCAAGTAAATCGCAATATCATCGTGCTAGGCAGTTATTACAAGAGTGGTATGAAAATGAATAAACCTAATTTTAACAACTACTTAAACGAGTCGCTAAATACGCTTGATAAAGATATAGCACCACAAAAAGACTTGTGGGCAGGTGTTGAGCGAGCAATTATAAATAGCAAAACAGCACAAATAAACACTGTTATTTGGCCAAAAATAACGGTAATAGCAGCCTGTACAATTGCGGCTTTAGTTGCAGTAAATATATTTTATATAACGCCTGAACCACAACCTGTAGTTGCGATAAGTGATTACTTTTCAGCGCAAAAAAATAGTTTGTTGGTTGAATACAAAAATAAAGAAGCACTTACCAGTAATTGGCAAATACAATTACAAGAATTAGAAGAAGCAGAGCAAGCCATAAAGCAAGCTCTTGAAAATGAACCACAAAACCAAGCGTTACTGACAATGTTAGCGCAAATATATCAACAACAACTTGATTTGATTAACAAGGTGCACGCGCCTCGTTGGCAACATATTTAGGAGTACGACATGAAAGCTATTTTATTAGGGTTGAGCTTATTTCCACTGGTGGTATTTGCAGGTGAAAAAATAGATAAGCAAATAGACGTACCAAATGGCGGCACTATTTTTATCGAAAACCAGCGTGGCGATATAAATATAACCGGATGGGATAAAAACGTATTTAAAGTATCAGGTGAACTTGATGACAAAGCTGATGGTTATGAGCTTAAAACGAGTGGCGATAAAACTGAGTTTATTGTAAAAATACCGCGTAAAATGAGCTGGGGAAATAACGGTGATGGATCAAAATTAACTATATTTATGCCAAAAAGCAGTGCGCTTGAATTTGCTGGCGTAAATGCATCGGTTATTGCAAAAGAGCTTGAAAACGGCGCTGAGGTTGATGTGGTTAATGGTGAGATTACTGTAGATACTATTGTCGGTAATGTTAAATTAACCACCGTTAATGGTGATGTAAATGCAGAAAACTTAAGCGGTAATATTCAATTTGAAACCGTAAATGGCGAAATTAACGATAGGCAGTCAAGTGGTGAGCTGCGTTTTAGCGCGGTTAATGGTGATATTAAATCAATTTCAAGTGCTAATGATGTGCGCCTTGAAAACGTAAATGGCGATATAGATTTTACGCTATCGGCTGTTAAAAACTTACGGATTAATACTGTAAATGGTGAAGCTGAAGTACATATTAAAGAGCTTTTAAAGGGCGGCGATGTACGTTTTGAATCGGTAAGTGGCGATGCTGAGTTTTTCTTTGCAGCCGATGTATCCGCTAAGTTTGAAATTAAAGCACATGCGAATGGCAAAATAATAAATGAGCTCAACAGCAATAAAGTGCAAAAGGCTAAATATGGTCCAGCAAGTGATTTAGAATTTAGTATTCATGGCGGTAATGCGAACGTTGAAATGGATACGATTAGCGGGCGAATAGAGCTTAGAAAGAAATAACCGTTGATATAGATAAATTAAGCTATTGAGTTACAAAAAGCAGGAAAAGATTTCCTGCTTTTCTATTTGCACAGCCCCTGCAAGTCGATAGAATAGAGCCATTCAATTTTACTACTGTGAAGTTATGGCCAAACCAGATAAGCAAGTCGATACTCTTAAAGTTCCTCCCCATTCAATAGAAGCTGAACAATCTGTTTTAGGTGGCTTAATGCTTGATAACCAAGCTTTTGACCGCGTAGCTGAGCTTGTTGTATCACAGGATTTTTATACCCGCACGCACAAGTTAATTTTTGAGGCGATGACGGCACTTGCTGAAATTGGCGATCCGATAGATTTAATTACTATTTCTGAAAGTTTAGAAAAAAATAATAAATTAGCTGGAATTGGTGGTTTTGCTTATTTAGCCGAAATTGCTAAAAATACCCCAAGTGCAGCAAATATCGACGCGTATGCAAACATTGTGCGTGAGCGCGCTGTGGTACGTGAAATGATTGGCGTAGCAAATGAAATTGCAGAAGCAGGTTTTAATACCGAAGGGCGTACCAGTCACGACCTACTCGATTTTGCCGAAAGCAAAGTGTTTAAAATTGCTGAGCAACGAACAAAAAATAATGAAGGCCCGCAAAGCATTCATAGCATCCTTGAAAAAACCGTTGATAAAATAGAAGAGCTTTATCAATCGCCACAAGATGGTGTAACGGGGGTGAGCACCGGCTATGCCGATCTTGATAAAATGACGACCGGCTTACAGCCATCCGATTTAATTATTGTTGCAGCACGTCCTTCAATGGGTAAAACCACATTTGCGATGAACCTTGCTGAACATGCCGCAATGACTCAAGACAAACCAGTGCTTATTTACTCTCTAGAGATGCCTTCAGAACAAATTATGATGAGGATGCTAGCGTCTCTTGGTCGTATTAACCAAACTAAAGTACGTACTGGTCAGTTAGATGATGACGATTGGGCACGACTTTCATCAACAATGGGTTTGTTGATGGAAAAAGGCAAAATGTACGTTGATGATGCATCAGGTTTAACACCTACAGATGTTCGTTCTCGTGCACGTCGTATTGCGCGTGACCACGGCGGTATTAGCATGATCATGGTCGATTACTTGCAGTTAATGCGTGTACCAAGCCTTGCTGATAACCGAACACTCGAAATTGCTGAAATTTCGCGTTCACTTAAGTCATTAGCAAAAGAGCTAAAATGCCCGGTTGTTGCGCTTTCGCAGTTAAACCGTACGCTAGAGCAACGTGCCGATAAGCGCCCAATTAACTCAGATTTACGTGAATCAGGTTCGATAGAGCAGGATGCCGATTTAATCATGTTTATTTACCGTGATGAAGTTTATAACGAAGACAGCACCGACAAAGGTATTGCCGAAATCATTATAGGTAAACAACGTAACGGTCCAATTGGTAAAGTACGTTTAACATTCCAAGGTCAATTTTCTCGCTTTGATAATTACGCGGGTCCTGCGGTAGATGACGATTACTAATGCGTTTAGCGACTGCTGAAATTAACTTAACGGCACTTGCGCATAACCTTGCGCAAGTTAAACGCTTTGCTCCAAATAGCAAAGTAATGGCTGTTTTAAAAGCGAATGCTTATGGTCATGGTTTAGTAACGATTGCGCAGCATTTAAATGATGCTGACGCATTTGCTGTAGCTCGTGTAGATGAAGCCTTAGCCCTTAGAGCTGGCGGCTTAACAAAGCCAATAGTTTTACTAGAGGGATTTTTTAATAAAGCCGACTTACCTTTGTTACTCGCTAATAACTTTCAGACTATTATTCACGATGAATATCAATTAACTGCACTTGAGAAAGCAAAGCTCGATGCACCAATTACATGTTGGTTAAAAATAAATACGGGTATGCACCGCTTAGGTATAGCGCCTGAGCAGTTTGAAGAGTTTTATAACCGTTTACAAAAAACGCCTAACGCCAAAAATACCGTTAATTTAATGACCCACTTTTCGTGTGCTGATGATGTTGATAATGCTAAAACGGTTCAACAAATTACCTTATTTGATAATTTAGTGAATGGCATTGACCAAGCACATTGCTTATCAAACTCTGCAGGTATTATTGCATGGCCAAATGGTCATGGTGATTGGGTGCGTCCTGGACTTATGTTATATGGCGTATCACCAATAGCAAATAGCGTTGGGCAGCAACACAAGTTAAAGCCTGTTATGCGTTTAACTACGCGTGTAATTGCAGTGCGTAATGTACCAGCCCATGAAGCGGTAGGGTATGGTGGGCGTTGGAAAAGTGATAAACCAACCAAGTTAGCTGTTGTGGCTATGGGTTATGGTGATGGCTATCCTAGGCATGCTAAAGAAGGCACTCCAGTTATAATTGGTAAGCAGCGTTATGGTATTGTTGGCAGTGTAGCTATGGATATGATTAGCGTAGATATAGGCGCTAATGAACACAATATTAAAGTGGGCGATAGGGTTACTATGTGGGGTCCTGAGCTACCAGTGGAAGAAATAGCACTATGCGCTGATACTATCCCTTACGAGCTGTTATGTAATATTACACCACGCGTAAGTTATGAGTATCAGCGTTAATACAGCTAACTAATACCAATTTTATTAAAAATATGATCATTTTAACGTATTAAATAGATCACTAATTTAATGTAATTGGTATAAATTACCATAAAACGATATTTACTCTTTTATAAAGTAAATATCGCTAAAGCCCATACGGGCAAATTCTTGGTCGCGAAAGTTACGAACAGAGGCCGACCCTTTTGAGGTCATTTCTATTTGTTGTACCATGCTTAAGTAATTAGTCAGGTCAATACCTTCAGCAGCAGCAATTGCTTGATACATGTCGTGGTATTTATCTTTAGCAAAATTAATCTCGCGTGGTTGGTTTTTAAATGTATAAGTGATTCTGCGTGCCATATTTAGCTCATTTCGATTGAGTGTTACGGTGATTTTACACTGTATTGAACTGGCATTGAACGATTTTTTGAAATCAAATAATTAATATAAAGAGTTTAAAATGAAATTATCAGTAGAGATCAGTAAATACCCATTGCACCAAGATTACATCCCGTTTATTCAGGGCTTTATTGACCGATTAAATGAATACAATGACTTAAAAGTAATTACAAATACACTATCAACTCAAATTTTTGGTGATTATGATTTAGTAATGCAGGTGTTAAATACCGAAATTAAACGTTCATATGAAGAGTTTGGTAAAGCTATTTTTGTATGTAAGTTTCTCTCTGGCGATTTATCGCCTGAATAACCTATAATACCAACCTGCATAAATCTTTGATCAATTTAACGAATTAAATTGCACTATAACGTCGTTAAAAATTTTTTATTTAGAACAACTAGATACAAAAATTTTTGCCTAGTTCTAGCGTAATTTTCTTAACGTTAAATAGACCCCGTATATAAGCAGATTGGTATAACAATCGGCACAACTAAACGGTAAATGCATAATATGGATTTTTTAACACAAACCTTAAGTGGTTTTACAGCAATGTCGCATTGGGAATACATTGCGGTAGGGTTGTCTATGGCCTACTTATTATTAGCAATAAAAGAAAGCCTATGGTGTTGGCCTGCTGCTTTTTTTAGCACGCTTATTTATACAATAATGTATTGGAATGGCGCATTACTTATGGAGTCATTACTTAATTTTTATTATATGTACATGGCTGTATTTGGCTGGGTTGTGTGGCGTAAAGGCAAAGCTGCAAATTTAAATATTACATCGTGGTCTATAAATCGTCATGCAGTTCTAATTAGTTTAACAACCGTAGCTGCAATAGCTATTGGTTACGTTATGCAAAACTATACTCATGCCGATTTTGCTTATCTTGATAGCTTTACAACATGTTTTGCAGTAGTAACTACTTACTTAGTGGCTAAAAAAGTCCTCGAAAACTGGCTGTATTGGATTGTAATAGATGCAGCGTCTATGTATTTATATTACGAAAAAGGCTATTACCCAACGCTAGCACTCTTTATATTTTATACCATTATGGCGGCGTGGGGATTTAAAACTTGGTATGAAGAATACGAACAAAGCCAAGCTAAGCCTGTTGCACAGCTCTAATAGATGATTACTAAGACAGAGTTAATTAAAATATGTAGCGCGTTTACAGAGGCTCAGAGCATTGTTAAATGTGAACGAATAATTAATGGCTTTAGTAATCACAACTTTTTAATACGCACTGAACAGCAAAGCTACTTATTAAAGTACTATAAAACACATTGGCCAAATATAGGGCTTGAAGCACAGCGTTTTTTAAGTGGCTTTAGTGTATGCCCAGCACCTATTTGGTTAGACAAAGTAAATCAACATGCAGCCTTTAATTATATTGAAGGTGATGTTGCTCAATCACATATATCGAGTATTCCGCGCAGTTTAATCAATAAACTAGTTCAAGTGCATAATTACGATATTAAAACCGAACCAATGGATATCGCGAAAGAACTATTTTGTTATCAACAATCGTTGGTTTATAAACAATACCAACCGCAAATTGAAGCCGCATTAAAAGTAATTTCAAGGATGTCATTTGATGAAGGCTTTTGTCATAACGATTTAGTTAAAGAAAATATAATAGTAAACGCCACTGGCATGTACTTAATTGATTTTGAGTACGCCAAAACTAATGATGTATATTTTGACTTAGCATCCCTTGCTGTTAGCTTTAACTTAAGTGAGCACAGTGAAAGCATATTATTAGCTGATTATAAAAAATGTATAAGCGGGGAGTTTAAGTTTACTCAATCAATAGATAAACTTAATAACTATAAGCTGCTTTATTTGGTGTTATGTGTAGGGTGGTATGAGCAACGCGCTATAAGTAATAAAAGTGTTGAATTACGCGCGCAGCTTGATGACCTAATTAGCCAAAATAAGATAAAACCTTAACTACTTTTTATTCTATTTAAAGCCCACCAAAACGCTCTGCCAGCTCTTTATATTTAGTTACTTCATCAGTATCAAATTGTGGCTCACCGTTTTCATCTTGCGATTTAGCTATTAATAAACTTTCTCGGGCTAGGCGTTTTACTCGCTCTGCTTTTACACCTAAAAACTCAGCAACTTGCTCTGTAGACATTAAACTCATAATTACTTCCTCGTGTTAAAAATATGCACAGCGACAATTATAGTAAAATGTTGCTAAAGCGTTACCTTTCTTATCTAATATTAATAAATAGCGTGTTTTTACATTATTGTGAAGTGTTTTATTTAAAACAGCTTAATTAATAGGCATGTAAACTAATGTTGCTAGCATTTAACGTAAGATCTCTTTATTATTGCGCATGCTAAAGCACTGATATCGCGAGTTGGTGTGGCGGCAACAAATGTGCTCTCGTGGTGAAATGGATATCACGTGGCCCTCCGGAGGCTGAGTTGTAGGTTCGATCCCTACCGAGAGCGCCATTTGCTTTATATTGTTTAGTATAACCTTGTTATTTATTCCCCCACTATCTACTCTTATTATTTCAAATGTTCGTTTTTATATTCCTAATTTACTAAATAGAAAATCAATAAAATGCATTTTCCTGATAAATTTTGAAAGTTAATTATAAAAACAGCTTTCTAGTAAATCATACAATACAAATTATTAAAATTTTACTCAACGTTATGTGATTCATATACGATTGCAGTAGTAAATGGGGAAAGTCGATTCAATGTTAAATAGTCAATTAGAAATACTAGCTCAAGGACGCGCTTATCTTGAAGGTGTAACTAAAGAGGATTATTCGCAAATCGTTACTCCTAACTTTATTAGTTCGGCAGGCTCGCATATGCGCCATATTATCGATCATTATCAATCGTTACTGGTTGGCTTTAATGTAAAAAGTGTTGACTATGATTATAGGTTAAGAGGCGGTGATATTGAAAGTTGTCCAAAGGCAGCAATCAGTAAAATTGATGAAATAGCATCGTGGATTGAACAGCTCAGTGAAAGTAATTTTAATGAACCATTATTACTTTCAACTGAAGTTTCGATTAAAAGCAAAAATGTACAAACAGTAACGACTTCATTAGCACGAGAGCTTATTTTTGTAGGCAGTCATGCAGTACATCATTATGCGATGATTTCGCAAATATCATTTGCTCAAAAATCACAATTCGATCAAAGCTTTGGCTTAGCGCCAAGTACGGCTACTTTTTTAAGAGAAAAAAATCAACTAATGCAAACTAAGACGACTCAAAATTAAATGTGCACTTTAAGCTACTTTTTAACTGAAGATGGTTATGAGTTGTTTTTTAATCGTGATGAACAAAAAACGCGAACAAAGGCATTACCGCCAAAAAAGCATAATGGTAATGTAATCTATCCAACCGATCCGCAAGGTGGTGGTACATGGTTGGGGGTTTCGAGTTTTGGGCAAACGTTAGCATTATTAAACGATTACCAAAGTGTATTTGATATAGACGCAGTTAAATACAGTCGAGGAGCTTTAATACCATTACTATTGAACAATAATGTAAGTGTTTTACAGCAACTACAAAATTTAGATTTATCGGGATATGCACCATTTAAGTTGTGTATTTTCCCCGCTAAATTATCACTAAATAATAACGATGTTAATTTTATTAGGTGGGATGCTAAGCAGTTAACTCAATGCGAAATTGAACCGATTGTTACGTCATCAGGGGTCGAATTAGAGGTCGTAACTAAAAAACGACTACAACAATTTAAAAAAATGATTGATTTAAGACACCCAGTAAGCGAGCAGTTTTTAGCATTTCACTATAGTAAAGATAAGCAAGGGCAATATGGCGTTAATATGCACCGAGATGATGCTATGACTGTCAGCATTAGCCATATTCAGGTAAGTAATACTATTAGCTTTGATTATTTAGATAAGCAATCTCAACGAATTAGTAGTGTTAATTATCTAAAGTCAGCTACATCATAAGTTATGTAATTTATATCAAATAGCGCTTAAATGAATACTTAAAAAGCCGAAGCAATTAATTGCTTCGGCTTTTTAGTGGATTAGTACTTAATCAATTTGAAGAATTAAACCTGACGCTAACTGCGTTAAAAATCTCTGATATACAGCTACATGAATACAGGAGATAGAGCAACACAGGAGCAATTGCCGAGAACAACTAAATAACGAATTTCTACTTTGTTATCTTCAAGGTTTTTTACCTCAAAATAGACTATTTAATTAAGCGAATTAGTATAAGCAGCTTCTGGGTAGTTTACGTAATTATCTTTTTTATCACCAAGGTAGAGCTTTAATAGCTTTTCCGGAGCGCTAGGTAAGTGAACGCTCAAAAGTAGCCCTGGAGTGTGATTAAAGTTGCTATCAATTCCCATGCAATGAAATTGAGCGCCTAACTTATGGTATTGCTTTAATAAAATAGGCAGGTCTTTTTTATCGGACTCTATCCCCATTACTAAAGTTGATACTTGCTCGATGTTTAATGTGCGGTTATTAATAAAATCGGTAAATTCTGGGTGAATCTTATTATCAAAAGGTGTATTTGCGTTTACGCCATCTTTATTATTTACCATTGTATGGTCAATAATTGCTACAGAGCGAGGATCATAAAGCTTACTGAGTGAAACCGTGCCGTATAATGTTCGGTAACGTGGGTTTTGCGCCATATACACACCAATCCCTTTAAACAACAATAACAACCCATGGTAGCTCCCTTGATGTTCCTCAACTATAAATGAGCGACCCATTTCTAAGCATGGCTGTTGTTGATTAATAAAAGAGGGTTCAAAGTTAAACATTTGCGACAAATATAAAGCACTTATGTCATTATTTTTTAGTAATAAATCAGTTTGGCCTATTCGGTAAGCCCCAATGATTTCTTCATTTTTATGATCATAAATAAACAAATGCATATAGGTTGCGTCAAATTTATCGGTATCGCACGGCTCGCCACTCCCTTCATTTAATGTACGGAAGGTTATTTCTCTAAGGCGAGTTATTTCCGCTACGCAATTAGGTATTTGCTGTTGATAACCGTAATAAACAGAGTAGTTTTTAAAATCGACTAAATGCTGCTCACTTGGCAAGTTAGATAGTTCGTTCGTCATTTTTGTTTTATCAACATCGGGCATAATTGCTTTAAGTTGAGTTGATTGGTTATCATCTTGCCAAGGTGTTATGTAACGTTCATCATTTAAATAACACTGCAAACGAGCTATGTCATTAACGTCGACAGTTTGGTCAAACTTACCTAATAATTTTGATGTTAGTAAATTACCAGCACTTAAGCTAATAGTGCTTTTTTGTATTTTAAGTAATTCTCGCACCAACATGAGTAGTCTAAAACGGTAATAAATTCGTCCTAAATTATGAAACGCTGGGCTGTTTTCGCCACTAATAAAAACAGGTAATAAAGGGGCTTGTGTTTTTAGTGCTAACTGAGCTGCTAATCTATTCCATTCAGCATCGGTTATGCGCTGTTTATCAGATTGAAAAAATGAGACTCTTCCTGCCGGAAATACAACAAGTAAACCATCGTTATTTATGTGTTTAAAGCATTGCTTAATAGCGGAAGTATTAATAGCGGCTTTTGGCTTTAGTGGATTAGCAAATATAAAATACTCTTCTATTTCTTTAAATATTTTTAAACCTACGTTAGCCATTACTTTTGTATCTTTACGATAATTAGTTAATAACTTGGCAATAATCACGCCTTCAATCATTCCATAAGGATGATTGCATACCACAATACAAGGACCTTCCTGAGGTATTTTACTTGTTACACCTTGAGCACCAATTACATTTATACCTAATACATTTAAAAGCTTCTCGCTAAACTCTTGTTTAGGTAAACCCGATAAATTATTAGAGAGGTAAATATTACGTAGTTTATTTATGCCTAATAAACTGTCGAGCAACGGAGCTGCTACTTTTAATATATGACCTAATGGCGAAGCGGTGTTTATTGCTGCCACACTTAAATTTGATACAGGTTGGTTTAGTTTTGTCATATACGTTAATACTCTTAAATATTTAAAGCTGCTATTAGTTGTTATATTTATTTAGACCGAGGTTAAACAATATTATGTTCAAATTAGGTTAATTAAGTTCGATTTTTTATAATGATTAGGGGCTGTTGATCTTTGTAGTATATATATTAATCAGCCCACATTGGTAGCCACATCATAGTAAATGCTAAAGCGAGCATGGAATGATAAT
>NZ_WTLC01000065.1:0-14755 GCF_011378875.1 Pseudoalteromonas sp. Z9A5 | reverse complement strand
TACTAGACGTCGAGGCAAGCTCACTGACTTCGATGTGATAAATGATAGCTAATCATTTATCAATGAGAGATACAAGACGTCGAGCTTGCTCACGTTAGAAGCGAAGCTTCTCAGTGTTTATGTATAGGGTTTTGTGTATGTCGCTTGATGTATGTGTGGTTTAACGATTTTGTAAAAGCACTGCTTTTAAACGCCAGCAAGCTGTGCGTCCACAGGTATTTATACCAAAGCGTCCATATTCATAACCCATAAAAAAACGGCGCTAAATTTAGCGCCGTTTTTATAAGTAATTAAAAAATGCTTACGCTTTTTTCTCTTCACAACTTGCAAGGTATTCGTCAAACGTACCTTGGAAATCGACTACTTTTTTATCTTTAATATCAATAATACGCGTAGCCAATGACGATACAAACTCACGGTCATGGCTTACAAAAATTAGCGTACCTTCAAAATCTTTAAGTGCGTTATTAAGCGCTTCAATGGCTTCCATATCCATGTGGTTAGTTGGTTCGTCCATAACAAGCACGTTAACGTCTTGCATCATTAACTTACCAAATAACAAACGGTTTTTTTCACCACCAGAACAGTTACGTGCTTTTTTGTTTGAATCGTCTGCTGTAAACAACAAACGTCCTAACATGCCACGTACCATTAAATCGTTATGGTTAACTGTGCGCCATTGCGACATCCAATCAAATAACGTTAAATCGTTATCAAAATCTTTAGTGCTGTCTTGCGGGCAATAACCAAAGGTCGCATTTTCAGACCATTTAATTTCGCCTTCATTACTTTTAAGCTCATCTACCAAACAGCGTAAAAAGGTTGTTTTACCAACGCCGTTTTCGCCAATAACAGCAAGTTTAGCACCAGCTTCAAGTAATAAATCGCCGCCAGAGAACAACATTTCGCCATCAAAACCATGACCAATCTTGTTAACTTCAAGCGCTTGGCGATACATTTTTTTACCTTCGTCAAACGAAAGTGATGGGCTCATACGGCTCGAAGATTTAACTTCATCAAGCTTAATTTTATCCATTTTTTTAGCGCGCGAACTTGCTTGTTTAGCTTTTGACGCGTTAGCACCAAAACGGTTAACAAAGTCTTGTAGTTCGTCAATTTCAGCGCTCTTTTTAGCGTTCTCAGCTAAAAGCTGTTCACGTTGTAAGCCAGCCGCGTCTAAAAACTTCTCGTAGTTACCAGGGTAAATACGCAATTCGCCGTAATCTATATCGGCCATGTGTGTACATACCGAGTTTAAAAAGTGACGGTCATGCGAAATGATAATCATCGTACATCTACGTTTGTTAAGCTCGTTAGCTAACCACGTAATGGTATGAATATCCAAGTTATTGGTAGGCTCATCTAGTAGCAAAATATCAGGGTTTGCAAATAACGCCTGTGCTAAAAGCACGCGTAATTTCCAACCTGGTGCTACGTTAGCCATTAATCCGTAATGGAATTCTTTATCGATACCCGCTTCAAGCAAAATTTCTTCAGCGCGGCTTTCTGCCGTGTAACCGTCCATTTCTGCAAATACGCTTTCAAGCTCAGCTACTTTCATACCATCGTCTTCGCTCATTTCTGGCAAAGAGTAAATACGTTCGCGTTCTTGCTTTACTTTCCAAAGCTCTACGTCGCCCATAATTACAGCATCAACTACGCTGAATTCTTCAAACGCAAACTGGTCTTGGCTTAGGTTACCTACTTTTAACCCTGGAGTAATAGATACATTACCCGCACTTGGTACAAGTGCACCGCTTAAAATTTTCATGAAAGTCGACTTGCCGCAGCCGTTAGCGCCAATTAAACCGTAACGGTTACCGTTACCAAATTTAGCTGAAATGTTTTCAAACAACGGCTCTGCGCCAAACTGCATAGTAATATTTGCGGTGGAGATCAAAAAAGGTAATCCTAGATTAGTACTGACAGGAGTACGCTGCAGCAACACGCCACAAACAAGAACCAGACAATAGGGTAAATTAGCTGGCGAATTATACAGATCAGCCACAACGAATGAAAGATAAAAGGAAGCTAATTTATAACCAAGCGTAAATAACCACCATTGTGGATATTAAGCCGCGCTGGTTAATATCAACTAACGTGAATGTAATTGCACTATTAACGGCGCTAACTAATGATTTAAGAGCAGATTTAAGAAAGGATTTAGGTACGGTTTTAAGTATAAAAATAAGTATTTGTGGTGAGCGGTATAAAAGGTATGTTGAATATTACTTACCTACTAAAATTCATGAATTAATAAGCCTGATAAATTAACTCTATAGTCGCTAAGTTTTTTATAATTAATTTATTAATAGTCGCCACGTCATCAGGCGTTAACGACTCCTTACTCAGCATAAAATGAACGTTGTTAACGTTAATAGGCGCAATAGAGTCTACTTTTAAAATAGTATCGTATTTTTTAGTAAAGTACTGAGCAACTATCGAGTCTTCAATTACATAATCAATGCGTTTTTTATTTAACATACTAAATCGGTTATTTGCTTGAGCTGTAAGCACTACTTGTTTGGCAAACTTAGTTTTTAGTTGCTCAAACTCATCACCAAAAAAGCTTCCTCTATTAATGCCCGCCGTAAAGTGTTTATTAAAAAGATCAGACAAACTGGTCACATTAACTGAGTCTTTGTGTTTATAAAGCAGCATTATTTCTTCGCGATAAGGCAAACTAAAATGAGCATATTGAGCGCGCTGATCTGTATAACTAGCTGCAAAGGTCATATCTACTCGTCCGTGCTTAAGCTCTTCTTGAACGCGCGATAAACTCGGAAAATAAACCCATTTAACACAAAAAGTCGAATTTTTAAAAACAGCTTTTACCAGCTCTACCTCAGTACCTAAAAACTCATCTCCCTTTTTAATAAGGTAAGGCGGCCAGTTGGTTTCGTTAGTACCCATCACTAACGTTTTAGAACACGCCAATGCATTAAATTGTATAAATAACAGCGGTATTAACGTTAATAATAAAGTTTTCATTACATTCCTTTACTGTTTATTCAAATAACGTTCTGAGGGCTGCTTTATTCTTTTTTATATGTGTATTTATTATCGCAATTTCTTCAACCGACACCGTTTTTTTACTAAACATTAAGTAAACATCGTCTTTATTCACAGGCTCAATATTGCTGACTAATTTTAAATAAGACCCTCGTTCACTAAAATATGCACCTACTAGCTCGTCTTCAATTGCAAAATCAATACGTTGTTTATTAAGCATTTCAAAGCGCTTACTGGTTGCACTTGTGTATTCAATTAATTTTTTATACGTGGTTTTATATTGCTCAAACTCTTCACCGTAATAACTTCCAAAATTAGCGCCAACGGTAAAGCCCTGTTTAAAAATATCTTCTAAGCTTTTAACACTGTGTGGGTTATTTTTATTTTCGTACAAACGCATCACCTCAGTACGATAGTTATCAGTATAGTAAACATACTTAGCGCGCTCATCGGTATAGCTGCCAGCCCAGCCTAAATCAAACCGACCGTGTTTAATTTCAGTAAAAGCGCGTTTTGAGTTAGGTAATAGTTCAACTTTGAAACAAAAAGGCGAGTCTTTAAAAATAATATTAAGCGCATCTACTTCAGTGCCTTTAAATACATAACTCATACCCATTACATAAGGCGGCCAAAAAGCATCGTGCGATGCAACGCTAAATGTTCTTTCGCATGCAAAAGCACTTAAAGGCGCAATAAACAGAATGTAAAAAAGTAGAGTTTTCAGTTGCTTCATTGCGCCTCAAATTTAGCTATTTTGATGTAATATTAATACAGTATAAACCAGCCTGAATATTTAGCAGTGCCGATTGTATAAAGATGTTTATAGCTTATTAAACAATTTAATTTAGCAATAAGTAACTAAGCACTAGCAACGGCTCAATTAATTTAAACATGGCACTTATTTATAAAAAATTTAATAGTGGTATTGTCGGTAAAGTTATCAATCATTACACTAACAAAAAAATAAATATTGCAGGGCAAATTATGTCACCAGCTAAAATGCGCAGTGAGGTTATAAAACTCAGTGAATTGAGCACTAAAAAACCAGATTATTACTTTATTCAAGGTTACTTAATGGGGTTAGGTGTATTACCGCAGATGCTCGCCCTGAGCGAGTGGCAACCAGACTTATTTGGAGAGATAAATCTTCAAAATAAGTCTGAACTTAAATATACACAAAGCTTAATGGCTCTGTATAACCAAAGCATGGATAAAGTAATTCAAAACGAATTAAAAATGCCAGCCAAATGTAGCTTATCTAAGCAAGACTACCGCGATTCACTAAAGCCGAATATGCCCCTACCAAACTACTGTAAAGGGGTATTACAGGCACTCAAACATATAAATAAACGCATGCTTGATACAGCGCAAAAACAAGCTTTTAATAACCTAAACAAAGTATTAAAAGCATTTTCTAATGAAAAAGCCGCTGCAAAAGAGTTTGGTGAATTTGCTCAGTACAACGCTCAAGAATATAAACGTAATTATGTTTACTTTATGGCCGATGCTATTTTTGAACTTCGTTTTAGTAACGACCTAACTCTAAGCGCTGACGAGGAGGCTGAGTTTAACAACACCTTTTTAGACGAAGAACCCAGTGAATTAGATGAGCTTGATGAATTACTTGAGCTAGTACTCGCCGATACAGAACTAAAAGCACTTGAGCCAATACAAATGTTTTTAGACATAATGGAAAACGCGCTTATAACCAAGCAATTTATAAAAAACAACACAGGGCACTTTTGGGGCTTGCACGAAACCAGACCTTACATGATGCTACGTGCGCATAGAGCAAAAATACACGCGCTGCATGGTTATACCCAAAAAGCGCAGTCAGAACTCGAAACGCTATTAACGCTAAATCCAAACGACAACCAAGCAAACCGCTTTTTATTAATGAACTGCCTGATCATCAATAAAGAATGGGAAAAGTTAGATGCACTATTAGCCGATTTTGATAGCCAAGAACTACAAGCAACAGCAAGCCGTGCGCTGAGTGCGTTTGTAAAGCATGGTGATTCAAAACCAGCTAACGACTACAAAAAAATACTTCAGCAGCAAAATAAGCACTTTACTAAAATACTCACCGGACAAGAAAAACTAAAAGAACAACAACCGCCATATTACAGCCCAGGTAGTAAGGATGAAGTAGGTGTTTATCTTGATTCGTTAGGTAAGCAGGCGTGGATTTCGGTGCCTGCCAGCCTTTTTTGGTTGAGAAAAAAGTAATAACAATTCGCTTATTTAAGTGATCTATTTTGAGGTAAGAAAATTGTGTAAATAACAAAGCAAAACTTCTGTTATATGGTTGTTCTTTGTAATTGCTCCTGTATCTATGCAGTTGTATATCAGTAGTTTTTTAGCGTAGCTAGCGCCATGCTTTATATTGCGCTTAACATACCTTAATGACTTTTTTAAGTCTTTATTGAATAGTAGGGATCACACTTGTTAAGCGTGCAATGTCAATGTCGGTGATGTTCGCAAAACGTTTAAAGTGCGTAGGCCATTGTTGCGTATATAATTTCACCTCATTTATTATTTTATTTGCTTGTGAGGTATTCAAACCAAAGCGCTGTGTTTGAGATAGTAAATTCTCAATGCTGGCATATCGGCCATCATCGCCTAAGCCAATACCGTGTTGTTTTGAATTATTAATTGGCGTTATGTCATAAGCAGGGCTCATACGCCATGCTTGCTCAGTAAAGCAATATAAAAAAGCATGGTTACGGGTATGGTCATCTGTATTACCTATAAACGCGTTAAACACCATACGCTTGTAAAGCTCAATTGAATCATCCGCAAATCCCCCTGTATTGTGGCGAATAAACTCAGCAAGCTCCCCATACGAGTAATACGTAGCCAAATCACTTAACGCTACTTTGGATTTTTGTAGCAAGCTATTGGCACTTAAAAAGTGATGAGTCGGTAAACCTTCACCTACATCAAATCGTTCTACTAGCAAAACATCACCATTTTCGGTTGCATGAACGCAGGTATTAGCAGCACGAATACCTAGCTCTTTTGCCATACACATAGTAGCGTGCTCTGCTCTTACTAAATTAAATAGATCGTCAGGGCGATTAAACTTAGCTAAATAAAGCTTGTTTTCAATTTGTACTGATGTTTTAGGCCTAGCCCCACCCATACTTTGACCAAATTCAAACGCCTTTTTAGCTTCATCCGAGATTGCTTTGTTTTCTAATAAATCATTTTTTGCTTGATCAAGTAATGCTAAGTCAGCCAAAGTATTTTTATTAGTTTTATGTTTTGATGCGCTACGCGACAAACTAAATACCAATGCGCCTACACCGAAACCCGAACCCGCCAGCAAAAACTCTAACTCGTTTTGTGGTTTAGTATCGTGTAATGACAAAATGAGTTTACGCCCCCACGAATCAGCACCAGCATCACTTAATACCCCAAATACTCCCTTGTTTGCAGAGTAATTAAATATGCCAGGCTTTAGTGGTAAGTGAATAGGATCTAGCGCAAACGCATCCGCACGTGCTAAATAGCTTTTACCGTAGTTAAACTCACCACGTCCCACTTTTGTATCTAATTTATAAAAGCCACAAATAACGGGCTTGCTTTCAAGCCCGTCAATAAACACATAACATTCAAAAGTCATCGTTAATAACCTGCGCTTTATTGGTTTTACGTTGCCGTGTATTGTAGCCACCTACATCGGCGGCTAATTCATTAATTTCATCAAGGAGCGACCCTTGTAATTGCAGCACGACTAAAGCTTCAAATAAAATATCGCTTTTAACTGTCTCGCCTTGCTCAAGTTTTTGCACAGTAGAGCGCGACACACCAATCATTTTTGCAAAGGTACTTTGCGTGTAATGCAAAGTGCGGTGCTGGCGTATTAAATCACCTAATCGCTGCGCCATTTTTAAAGCTTGTTCCGATCTCATTAATGATTACCTAATCAGTCATTAAGGTGTTAATGACTATTTTAGCGGTATTTGGCTTGTTTGCAAATAAAAGTGATGATTTAAAGGTTATTGGTAATTTTTTTGTTGGTATTTTAAATTTTATACCGCGTGTGTCACTCATCAGTGCTAATAACAGCAGTGTACTAATTTAAAAGTATCTATTTATTAAGCCTATATTTTTGGTGCTTGTTCCTGTAGATTAAACAAATAATGAATGCCGCATTAACAACGCCTCAGTTGTTAAACATTAGCCAAGGAGCGGTGAGTCTCGTGTCAAACACCACACTTACTTATTACAACCAAAATGCCAAAGCCTTTAGCGACTCAACACTTAACGTTGATATGTCGGCGATTTACGCTGAGTTTTTACCGCACGTTGCACAAAAAGGGCATATTTTAGATGCCGGTTGTGGCAGTGCGCGCGACGCCGCATTTTTTAAAGCGCAGGGTTTTACCGTTAGTGCGTTTGATGCAAGCCCAGAGCTGGCAGAGTTGGCAAGTAGTTACTTACAACAACCTGTAGCGGTTAAAACATTCCAAGATCTAAATTGTGTAAACCAATACGATGGTATTTGGTGCTGCGCTAGTTTATTACACGTGCCAAAAAACGAACTCTCACACGTATTTTCAAACTTACAAAATGCACTAAAACCAAACGGTGTTTTGTATGTATCGTTTAAATATGGCGATACAGAGCGTGTGCATAATGGTCGTGAATTTACCGATTTAAACGAAAATGCTTTAACTCATTTGCTTAGCCATACGCAGTTAAAAGCGATTAAGCAATGGCAAACTGTCGATCAACGCCCAGAGCGTGAAAGTGAAGTGTGGCTAAATGCGCTCATAAAAGTAGTGCACGTTTTATGATTGGAGCAATGCAACAACAGCTCGGCTTTATAACGTACATACAACGCATGCTTGTTGAGGGGGATTTTAGCGCGACTTACAAGTTTGCGCTTTTACACGCTATTGCCGATGTTTGCGTAGAGCAACCGCTGTTATCAGAGCAAAGCGAATTAGTCATAGAGCTACCAGCAATCGCTGATAAACTAATTACTTTGTACTGGCATCATGCTATGCCGTTTTCGTCAGAGCACACAGGCGAAAGTGCCTTACTTAAGCAAAATACAGGCGCGCAATCAAAAGTAATTAGCGTATTGTTTGAATGCCAACAAAATAACATACGTAACTTTCGCCAGTTGAAGCAAAGCCCATTTTATAAACCCACGTTTAGTGCTGCTATGGCAACACTAAAAACGGGGCCGCTTTGGCGCTTACAAATTCTCGCCAAGCAAGAAGAATGCTTTTTATACCCGCATACAAACAGTACTCAATTTATTACTTTAAATGCAGGTATTGCTAGCTGCTTTCGGCGCTTTTACGACCTAGTTGTATATTTAGCTAAAAATGCTTGGCTGCAAAAAATTCAAAGTATAAAACATAACCAAGCGCTTATTGGTCCGCAAAGCCAGCTGCAAGAATTTTTATTTGGCGTAGACCGTAACGCACTCACTAAAGCAAAACCTATTTTAGTAGAGTTGCAATCAAATACGTGTTTTTATTGCCAAAAACCAATGAAAAACGATGTTGAGGTTGATCACTTTATACCGTTTTCCCGCTACTCAAACGACCTAGGTCACAACTTTGTGGCTACGCACCGTGCATGTAATAACAACAAGCGTGATTTTTTAGCGGCGCAGCAACACCGTGAGCGTTGGCAAGATCAGAATTTAGTAACTCACAGCCAGCATTTAACGAATGAACTCAGTGATTACTTCAATTGCGATTCAGATAAGTCGCTTTCGGTTAGCGATTGGGCGTATCAGGTGGCACAGGCCAACAGCGCAAAATTATGGCTTGGCAACAACAGCTTTGAAGAAGCTAGACCAAAAGCCAATATCTTTAATTTCCCAACAGCAAAGCAAACTGAGCCAAATCAAGTGACTGATGCCAAAGTGAGCTTAAAATCAATTGATGATGCGTTAAAGCTGCCGTATTTCCCAAATATTAAAATAGCCTGCGGGCACTTTAAAACAGGCGATAGCAGCGATGTTGAATATTTAGATGCACCATATGGAGCTGGCAAGCTCGATCCTGAAGTTTATTTTTTAGCGCGAGCATCAGGTGACTCAATGAACGGCGGTAAAAATCCAATACACGATGATGATTTGCTGCTACTTGAGCTGATAACGCCCGACAAAGCCGGATCGTTACGTGGTCAAATAGTCGCGATAGAGCGAGATGATATAGGCGGCGACGGACAGTATTTACTGCGAAAAATTAATAAATTACCCAATGGGCAATATGAGCTAATCGCTCAAAACTCCGATTACGAGGTAATGATTGCAGATGAAAGCATGCGAACGTTCGCACGATTTAAACAAGTGGTCGTGGAATAATAATTGTAGGTGCGATTTTACATCGCGCTTTTTATTGTAGACGCACAGCTTGCTGGCGTTAAAAGCGGAGCTTTTGAATGTGTAGGTGTGATTTTATATCGCACTCATAAATTACTGTTTTGGTGTGGATTTAAGGGACTAAAAACCTCTATTCGAGGTTTTATCGCGTTGGCGATGGCAACCAAAGGGCGGCTGCCGCCGACCGCCCTTTGGAATCCCACGGCGCACCCGAGGATCACACTGTATCTTCAACTTACGTTAATGATGTGAACGTAACCAGCGTAGATAGGCCATCCATGGCCAAGCTACGCTTTTTACAGCATCCATGCTGTACATTACTCATCATCAACTAAGTTTCAGGTGTGATCTCGGGGAATTGGAGTGTGCTGGTAGATTGGTGTTTATGGATTGATAGCGAAGAGTATTTGAGGTTTATGAATGGATAGCGATAAGTTTATACAATGGAAGAATGATTATACTTTTGAATCATGTGAATTAGATCGGAAGGCATATGGGAAGTTTTTATCTAGCTATATACGCAAACAAAATAGTCCTCTAGTTTTGAATTTAGATGGTTCATGGGGGATTGGAAAATCCTATTTTTTGAGACAGCTATATTCGAATTTGAGGTTTGAACATGGACTACCGGTTATACATATTGATGCGTGGCTTTCCGACTTTTCTGATGACCCATTGCTAGTTATCATTAGTGAGCTGATAGACCAAATGGCTGCAATTAATACCCTACAAGATTGTGCGCTTAAAGAAGAAGCATTATTAAAATTTGCGGCAAAATATTCTAAAAAAGCATGGAATTTACTTGCTATTGCTGGGGGGACTTATGTATCTGGCGTTACTGGAAATAGTGCTGTTGTTGAGCTTACTAAAAAGTTTACTTTTGAGGATGAAGATTACCAAAAAGTTGGTAAAAAGCTTAATGAAGTATATATGCTACAAAAAGATGCTATTGATGATATAAAAATTTCGTTAGAACAATTTGCTCAGTTATATGATGGCGATGCTAAAGTTTATATTTTAATAGACGAATTAGATAGGTGCCGACCCAATTATGCAATTGAGTTTTTAGAAGTTATAAAGCATTTTTTTGAATTAAAAAATTACGTTTTTATTATTGCTACAGATACCGAGCAATTAAGTAAATCTATTAAGGCTGTCTACGGTAATGAATTCGACGGTAAAGAATACCTTTCCCGCTTTTTTAGCCGTACTGCGAAGATTCCTAAACCTGATCTAAAGAATTTCGCATCTCTGCTAATTAAAAAATCTACATTAGCCGATAAAATTGAGAAAATGTTTTTTCTCGAAGGTGAACAAAGTCAAGATGGGTTAGCCCATATACTTTCAGTCGTTGGGAATTTATATGAGCTTTCCCTTAGAAGACTTGAGCAGCTTTTTAGTAAGTATGAATCAATAGTTTTACATTGCGACGGAGATGTTTTTGATACTAGGCTATTGTTGCAGCTGATGTGTGAATCTGAATCCGAGTTTTATCGTGAATCTTATAACCGTAAACGTTTGTATAAGAAGTTAGGATACCCAGAAACAACACAACTACAAAAAGATGCCAAAGGTCATAATCCTGATTATTCGATAGATTTAGCTTTTACAAGCCTTGATAGAGAACAAAAAGTAATATTTAAAGATGAACCTTCTATTTTCAAAGAAGCATATAAATTTGCTCATATATATGGAAAAGTACTCAACTCATCAAAGGTTTCAGCAGATGTTGGGTTTGTAAAATCTACTATGAATGAGAATTATGAGAGTACGAAAAAAGCAGATACAAATTTTTTAACTTATAAAAGGTCATTAGGTAAATATGGGGCACTAATGAAGTTTTGGACTATAGATGACTATTTTCGCTATATTGAATTAGCGCATGATATAAGTTAATTGCTACCCAACCGCTAACTTCACTGCTTCATGCCACATTTCACTTGGCATGGGGCTTGTCAATTACCACGTTATATTCATTGGCTGGCTGACATTATTGCTTTGGTATTTAACCTCACCATAGTTCACAAATCCCATAGTTCTGCCATTTTCATCTTTGCCTTGTTCGCGCACAAATAACAAGATGGTTTTCCTGTTTGTTGATGCTTAATATAATTTAAACCGCGACTGCGACCGCGTTCTGGGCGGGCGTTGTTTTGCGTTTGCCAGTAGAGCAGAGCTGGCCGATATTAAGTAAAAGCTGCGCTTTTAAACGCCAGCAAGCAGCGCGTCTACAGGTAAATTGAAGACCGCTGCAAAGGTAACTTTCCAGTGAACACTCTAAATTTATTTAATGATGAGTAATAGTTGCGCGATAAGCCGTAATTATCCTGAATCTGAATAATGCGACATGTACCTGTTTTTAATGTATAAAGTAAACATTGTGATTATAGGAATTCATCATGGATGATTTAGTAAACCAAGGTTTAAGTCTTTTATTAATTATTGGTAGTGTTTATTCATTATTAGGTGTTTTGCTTTTTAAGATATGGCTTCATCAAAAGAATGCAAAGCTACCTGTCGACCGCAAGAAGCTCAAACGTGTTGCTGCGCAAACACTCAATGAACAAGTTAATGACAAAATTGTTGATGTAATTGGCTTAATCTTTTTGTCTGCATTAATAGTTACAATGCCTTTTGCTATCAAAGGTGTTGCTGAAATGTTTGCCAGCGGTAAGTTCAATTACTTTTTAATTACTATGATCGTATTGGGTTTCGCCTATGTTGCACGAAAGCTTTGGCTTAAATCTAACGATTTAATCAAGTTAAAACTTGGGCGTGATGCTGAACTTGCCGTTGCTTCTGAACTTATTGAATTACAGTCACATGGCTATCAAGTGTTTCATGATATACAGGCTGATGGTTTTAATATTGACCATCTAGTTGTGGGACCAACTGGAATATTTGCCATTGAAACTAAAGGAAGGCACAAACGTTTAAAAGACGATATTAATTACAAAGTTAAATTTGATAATAATCATTTAGCATTTCCTTCATGGTTTGAAAGTAAACCTTTAGAGCAAGCTCAAAATCAGGCAAATTGGGTTAATAAGTGGTTATATGAATCAACGGGTTTTAATACCTTCATTTTACCTGTTTTATGCTTTCCAGGTTGGTTTATAGAGCTAAAGCAGCGCCCACCATTTCCAATTGTTTCACATAAACAAATAGTTAAAACGATCCTTTCAATGCGCCAAGTTAGTTTAAACCAAGAGCAGCAGCGTGCTATTTGTTATCAAGTGGTGCAGCGAGCCCTAAGCAGTAGTAAAGCAGTTTAAAGATAAGTGAAGTTGAGAGGTCTTTGGTTGCCATCGCGATCGAGATATTAAGTAAAAGCTGCGCTTTTAAACGCCAGCAAGCAGCGCATCTACAGGTGTTTAGACCTGTTTTGGTTGTTAACGTTGGCTGGGAGTTACAACTAATTATTTAAAGTTAAAAGCCAAAGCGCGATGTAAAATCGCATTTACGGTTTTATTGGGTGCGGTCTTTGCATTGATATAGGTGGGGTTTTATACCTCGCATGGCGTTTTATAAAAAGCCGAGAGCAAAGCGCGATGTAAAATCGCACCTACGGTTTTGTTGAGTGGGGTGTTTGCATTAATGTAGGTGAGGTTTTATACCTCGCTTATGCCTTTGTATATTTTAAGAATAAACATAAATACATCTACAATTTAAAGCTCAATCTTAAAATATTTAACCTTAAAACACATTTAAATATTGAATAAAAACACTACTCAAGATTGATTTATTATCCAGAATTTAGGTTAGTTACTAAGCGTAATAATTTGACCCTGCAAGCTGGGTTGCGTGGCTATGCAATCTTGAATTAACTCAATTAAGGTATTTGTAGAGTTACTTGGTGTGCGTGAATGCGACCACAAGGCATAAATAGGGCGAGAGGGTAGCGTTATATTTAAATCTACATACTCAAACTGATGTTTACTGGTTAGGCTTGCTATTTCGCTCATTGGTAATAAACCCGTTCCCACACCCGATTGAACGAGTTGGCGTGCAATGGTTATGTCGTAGCAGTAGGTTATATTTTCAAATTTGTTTTTTAACTCGCTAATAAGTGCCGGCGATAGTTGTTTGTTGGTGTAGGGTAAAATTAATCTGTTTTTAGATTCACTTTGTTTTTTAACAACTAAAGCGGTGGCAATTGTGCCTAAACGTTTTTGATAAAAGCTTGAGTCGTGCTGCTCTCCCACTCTTATAGCTAAGTTAAAGCGTTGCTGGCTTAGTTGGCTGTTCATGTTACTTGGGTAAATATGTAAATTTAGGTGCTTTTGAGTTGTTTGAAACGCTGTTATTGCGGGTATAAGCGGCCCAGAAATAATATTTTGTGGGCAGAGTAGGTAAAACTCTTCTACTGTATTTTGCTTATTAATTACCTGATTTACTTGCGACGAAAGTGATAACACATTTTCTGCGAGTGAATCGTAAATGTGTTGCCCTGCTGCGCTAAGCACTATTCCCCGAGCGCTACGTTGTAATAATGGTGTGCCAAGTTTTTCTTCTAGAGTTTGTATGCGCCTCGATAGCGTAGATAAATTTAAGTTAAGATCTTTTGCTGTTTGGCTCATGCTTTTACGGCGGGCTAGTTCTATAAAAAGATATATGTCGTTTAGCATCTTATTTTCTCAAACTTAGTTTGCATATTGGTCACTATTTATATTGCCACTATAAAAATATAGTTACGCCTTCATTAGCATTAACTATTAGGAATCGAATGAAAGTTCATTTTACATTTACAGGGTTGTTTTCGTTTTGTATGTCGTTTTTACTTTCGGCGTGGGTAACGTACGTTAACTTAGGTTTTACGGTAACGTTTTATCATACCTGGTTCAATGCATTTGTTAATGCGTGGCCTATCGCTTTTGTTGTGGCGTTTTTAGTGGCTTCGCCAATTAGAGTTTTAGTCGTTAATTTTTTTAAAAATAGAGAGACTTTATGATTAATATAGTGGCAAAAATAACTCCAAAAGCGCATTTATTCGCAGAATGTAAAGAACATTTACAGCATCTATTAGTACCCACTTTAGCTGAGCCTGATTGTATTCGATTTGAGTTATATACCAATACTGAGCAGCAATGTTTGTTTTTAGTCGAACAGTTTTCTTCGCAAGCAGCACTTGATGAACATTATTTACAGCCGTATGTAAAAAGCGTTTTTTCTTTTTATGAAACAGCACTTGCTTGCCCTGTCGAAATAAACAAGTTAGTGGCGCTTGAGAAATTATAAATTTATATTTGGTCTATTTTAAGTAATCCATATTTAAATGATTTACTTAATGGGAGCTCATAGGTTAGACATTAAGAGATAATTGGATTCAGGCCGCATTTTAATCGTCCTTTTTCTTTATCTCTTTTTGGGTTCGCTCTTCGTGCATAT
>NZ_WTLC01000064.1:0-16180 GCF_011378875.1 Pseudoalteromonas sp. Z9A5 | reverse complement strand
CTGAGCAACCAGCTAAAGTTGAAGCGCCAGTAGTCACTGAGCAACCAGCTAAAGTTGAAGCGCCAGTAGTCACTGAGCAACCAGCTAAAGTTGAAACGCCTGTTGTAACTGAAAAATCAGTACCGCATGTTAAAACAGTAATTTCGCAAGGTACTGCAAGTGCTCCAATGGCTCAGCCAACAGCAGTTGCTGATAGCGAAGTAAAACATATATCTGTTGCTATGGCTCACGACAAACGTGAACTAGTACCAGACAGTGGCTTACGTGCAGGTTCAATCAAACCTGCTGGTCGTGCAAGTTCTGCAACAACTAAAACATTGAGTGCTGATTAATAACTAACACTCATTGAAAAGCCCCGCTGTTTAATAAATAGCGGGGCTTTTTTGTTTAAATACTTTGAATAATCAGAAGAGTTGCTTCACGCCTTTAATTAGTAATTTATTCACAAAGAGGTTAAGAGGCGCTGCGCTTTTAGAGGTCGTAATAAAGCTAAGTCTAGCTAACTTGAAAAACATCGCTAATAAACCATAGTTTGTGTTTTCTCATTTACTTCTCTTTTTGCAATGGATTTTTTAGTGGTTTATTAGCAAAGGTATCAAATAACTAGAAGCGGTGCTTCTCGCGTAAGCAAGCTTCACGCCTAAAACCAAAATTTAACATTCAGTACAAATTAACCTGTAGGTGCACAACTTGTTGGCGTTACGGGCAACGCCCTCAATAAATGATTTACTCACAAAGAGATAAATAACGATGCCTGTAAAAAAGCGCGATATAAATACCGCGCTCTTAAATCAGCTTTCAAATTTGGTCATAAAAGTTTATTCGCTTTCACTCTCCATAAAGCGTTGAAGCTGATCTTTTAAATTTGGCGGAATACCTTTAATCACTAGAGTATCAGTTGCTTCGTTATAGGTAACACGCTCACCTAAATGTTTACGCTCAAAACTTACGCTTACACCGCCGCCTAATCCCGAGAATTTAACCATACTGGTTACTGTTTTTTTATCTACCGGAAACGACTCTTCTAAATCATAGCTTTGTTCTTTACAAAAACTATCGAACGGACTGTCGTCACCTTTTGTCAGTGTAGCCGAAAGCTCACTTACGCTTGCATCTTCACCGGTCGTTACACAGTCACTACAGTAATCAAAAACTTGCTTACGTAAATCGTCTTTTTCAGATTTATCGAATTGCTGCTCTGATAAGTAATCTTCAACTGCACTTAGCATTACTTGGCTTTGTTGTTTTGAGTCTATACCCTCTTCACAACCTAAAAAGTCTAAGAAAAAGTCAGCAACTTTTCGACCTGCTCGTCCTTTAATAAATGAAATATAACGATTGTCTTCTGCCTGTGTATCCCACGCAGTTAAATCAATACGGGCAGCAAGTTGCATTCGCGATATATCAAGGTGACGCGAAGCTGCTAAATCAAGTTCAGATGTAATGGAATAATGTTCTTTAATATTTATCATCGCAATAAGCATGTAGTCAGTAGCCACATACTGATAATGACAAAAGATTAAATATCCGGTTTCGTTAAACGCATATTTATCTAGCTCTTCTTTTAAAACAGTTGACGCTTGCTCTGTCATGTTCCAAAAGCCTAGTTCATCATTACGGTAGCTTTGCATTGCGGATGCAACTACACTATTTTTATCACCACTAAATGCACAATAACCTTTACCAGGCTTACCGTTGTATGCGTGATGCAATTGTTCGATGAACACAGCCACTTTATCGTTGATGATCATTTCATCATTTCGAAGATGAATTTGCGTATCGTCGTCTTTTTTGTCTACATAATGAACGACTAATTTTTTAACGTCTGTTGTCATCTTTGTTTTTCACGCCTCTAGTGTTAAAATACGGGAATATATCTATTTTATTGAACCAACTGATGCCAATCTTATCAAAATACTCTAATGAAGAAGTAGAACAAATCGTCGATCAGCTTATTGATGTGTTAACTAAACACAATGCGCCAGTAGATCTAAGTCTTATGTGTTTAGGAAATTCTATCACGCATATCTTAAAAGAGCATGTACCAACAGGGAAAAGACAAGCCGTTACTGAGAACTTTGCAAAAGCTCTTGCTCAGTCGGTTAAATAATATTTATGAATTTATCGCAGCACAATGAGTTTTCATCAAAAGCGAGTCAGTTGTTAAGCTGGGGGCATTGGTTTACCTTTGCCAACATTGGCTTAGCGCTATTTATTAGCTTAAGCTATTTATTTTCAGACTCGCCTCCAACAAGCTTTATGGGTATTGTTTATATGCTAGTGACGTGGCTTAGCCACACTAGCTTTATTGCCTTTTTAGCGTTTGTGCTGACGGTATTTCCGCTTAGTTTAGTTTTCCCCTACCCTAGGCACATTCGCGGTATGGCTGCAGTAATAGCAACTTTTGGAGCTTCATTACTCACCCTTGATGCATATGTGTACTTTAATTTGGGGTATCATTTGAGTTCATCCGCTTTGCCCGAAATTTTATCGCTTTTATGGCATCGCTTAACAAGCTCACCGGCCCTAACAACAATACTTGCTGGCGGCATTGTTTTACTTATATTAGGTTTTCAATTAATTGTTAGTAATTTTACATGGCAACGTTTAGAACAATTGAAGCAATTAAAATTTGCGCGATATGCAATTTCATTTTTAATCGTTTGTTTTGCACTAAGCCACAGCATTCATATTTGGGCTGATGCAAATTTAGAGTTTGATGTTACTAAACAAGATAACGTATTACCGCTTTCGTACCCTACAACAGCTAAAAGTTTATTAGCTAAAAACGACCTGCTTGATATAGAAACGTATAACCAAGCGCATAACGTTAAAATTAATAATCAAAATATAAATTATCAAATGCCAGCGCCTTTAGAAAAATGTGAAGACTACACTCAAGCTAACGTAGATATATTTGTATTTGAAACTGATGAACAATTAGCACAGTTTGTAGCTAAAAATAAAAACATGTATAAAACCGAGCGATTTTTACAACCAACTGATCATAGCGATATGCTATTTAGTCTTGTATATGGTTTACCTGCTTTTTATAAAGCCGCAATTGTGAAAGATCAAACTTTACCGGCATGGCAAAGCCAACGCCGCAGTATAGAAATATCAGGAATAGACGAGCTAAACTTTGTTAACGACCAAGCACACACAAACAGTGCTATTAGGGTTATTAAAGGCTCTGAAATTACGGCACCTCGTGATCACGCACAGTTTTTTGCATTTAGCTTAGCAAGTGAAAACCAAGAAGTTGTAAGTACTTCTAGCTTATATAGTTCTGACAAGCGAATTTCTAAAGTTGACGGGTTAATTCAACCAAGTGACTTAATTGCGACAAGTGTTGGACAGTATTTAAATTGTAAAGCAATTACAACGCAAACAATGCTTGGCGTTAACTTATACAATAAAAAAGACGACATAGGCGTTAACTATTCACAAGGTGTCGTTATAGCCTATAAAAAAGATAGAATTACACTAATAGATTCAGATGGTAATTTTAAAAATATTTCTGCCGCTGAAGGTTTTTCTATTGAACAAGGACTCGATATTCCATTTTTAGTGCAAAGCATTAAAAAACTAAAAACATTTATTCAGTAACCGTTACCCCTAACCTAGCTTGCTATACTACCAAGCTAGGTTATAGTTTTACTTTAAGGCTATGGCGCCTAATAAAGTAGAATAATCACAGGGATGACCGTTATGTTTAAACTGTTTACTTACTCTTTTTACGTATATTGTATTTGTATTAGCTTTTATAGTAATAGCGCAAATACTTACTACAAATGTGTTACGGAAAAAGGCACTACCTTTTCTCAATTTCCCTGTGATAATGACGCTACTGTTTATAAAGTACACACTACAACAAATCAGCAAACTGGACCTAAAGTTGACTACACCAAACAATTGAACGAACTAGAACGTGAACGGTTGTTAAGTGGTTTGCAGGCTGAACTTCGTAGTAATAATCATAAATTAACGATACTCGAGCGAGAAAAAGAACGTGCTGAATATAAACAGCAGCAACGCCTCAATCATATTTTAGCTAACGACGATAAAAAACGTATTACTAGCGATATTACTAAAAAGCTAAAAGTGATTAATAAAGAGTATAAAAAGGATGTATCCGCGATTACTAAGCGGATAAAATTACTCGAAAAGAAGATAAATTCATATAAATAAGTTAAACGAAGATTAAAATATTACATCCGTACCATGTACTTTATTTAGCTTGGTTTTAAACTTAAAATAACATACCCTTAACACAATAGAGTATAAGCTCTAGCGTCTATTAAGGAGTTCACATGCAGGCACGTCGTATTGCCGAACTAATTTTAACAGGCTTTAAAAAGCACTATAAACTATTTCAAAAAATAACAGCGAAAGCCCCCCATGCTTTCGCCAATAAAGATTGGCAAGCAATAAATGATATTAGCCGATTACGTATTAGCTATTACGATAATCGCGTTAACGAAACTACACAAGCCTTACAAAAAGCACAATCGACCGATGAGCTAAATGAAGCTCTATGGCTTGAAGTAAAAAAAATATACCAACACTTTTTATGTTTTCATCCTCAGGCTGAGCTTGCAGAAACCTTTTATAACTCCGTATTTTGTCGTCTGTATCATAGACGCTACTTTCATAATGACTTTATATTTGTACAAGCCACATTAAAAGATGACCCACCGGTACCAGTTGAAGCAGAATATAGAAGTTATTTTCCGGTAGTCGATGGTTTAAAACCGACAATAAAACAAATTATTAATCACTTTGATTTTAAAGCTTCATTTGTCGATTTAGAGAGAGATATTCGCCTGCTCGTTAAGGCATTTTATAAGCAAGCACCCGATACACATCATCAACCATGGCAAATGCGATTTGATATACTCCATACCCCATTTTATCGAAATAAAGCAGCTTACATTATTGGTCGGGTTGTATCTAAAAGTGGCGTACAGCCTTTTATAATTGCCGTGCTACACCATGAAGACAAAGGCTTATACTTAGATGCATTATTGACTAAATCATCGCAAATGCGTGTTATTTTTGGTTTTGCTCGTGCTTATTTTATGGTTGAAACTCACGCTCCATCAGCATTGGTACGCTTTTTAAATCAGCTTATGCCGAACAAAACAATAGCTGAACTTTATAATGCTGTTGGTTTTCACAAACAAGGTAAAACAGAATTTTATCGCGAATTTTTAAGTCACCTTACTCACTCTAATGATGAATTTACCATTGCCCCTGGTACGCTAGGCATGGTGATGATGGTATTTACACTCCCCTCTTTTGGCTATGTTTTTAAAGTAATTAAAGACAAGTTTGGTGAAAGTAAACCATTTGGCCGCGACACTGTTTTAAAACGCTATCAATTAGTAAAAAGTCATGATCGCGTTGGGCGTATGGCTGACACCATAGAGTATTCTAACGTCGTATTTCCTTTAGTCCGTTTTGATAGTAATTTACTTGCGCAATTACATAAAACAATTGGCTCATCAATGGTGATCGAAGGTGATTGGTTAATCATCAAACATTTATATATTGAAAGGCGCATGACACCACTGAACCTATTTTTAGAAAATGCAGATGACGAAAGTGCTGCTGATGCAATTGAAGAATATGGTCAAGCACTTAAAGAAATGATTGCCGTTAATATCTTTCCAGGCGATATGCTATTAAAGAACTTTGGGGTAAGTAAACACAAACGTATAATTTTTTATGATTATGATGAAGTGCAATATTTAACGGATATGAACTTTAGAGCTCTACCTAAAGCAAAGAGCTACGATGACTATCTTACAAATGAGCAGAGCTATTCAGTGGCTCCTCAAGATGTATTTCCTGAACAGCTTTGTACTTTTGTAACGCCAAACCCAACGTACAAGCAATTTTTATTAAGCACACACCCTGAATTAGTTGACGTTAATTTTTGGAAGCAGGCACAACAAAATATAAAAAATGGGCAAGTGAGCCATATTTACCCATACCCGACAGCACAGCGCTTTATCCATCACTGGTAAACGAAGGACACACATGAATATAAGTAAAATAGATTTAAATTTACTGGTTTACCTCGACACGCTACTACGAGAATGCAACGTAACACGCGCTGCAAACCAATTGAGTATTACACAACCTGCAATGAGTAATGGTCTTAAACGGTTGCGAAACCTCTTTAACGACCCTATTTTAGTACGAACCAGCGATGGTATGGTACCGACAGAGCGTGCATTAGAGTTACAACCTGTAATACGCGGTATATTAATGACTCTTGAAGAGACTCTTGCGCCAAACAGAGAGTTTGAGGCAAGCCAAAGTAAACGCGTATTTAGGATTATGGCAAGCGACTATGCGGCGAGCACTCTAGCACCCAAACTGCTTAGTAAATTACACGACGAAGCCCCCGACACGACATTAGATATACTCACCCCTAGTGATGTGACTTTTCATGATGTAGAAAATGGCAAAGTTGATATGGCTATTAATCGCTTTGAAAATCTACCTCAATCGTTTCATCATAAGCGTATTTGGAAAGATAGCTTTTGCTGCTTAGTTAAAGCTGACAATCCCATTATCGAAAGCTTTAGTTTAGATAGCTATTTAAAGGCACGTCATATTTGGGTAAGTAAAACAGGCTTTGGTGTTGGCGTTGGAATGGATCCTAAAGATGTACAAAAACTTGGTTGGGTAGATGAAGCCCTTGCTCATTTTGGTAAACATCGCAATATTGCTACTTTCACACGTAATTATCATGTGGCGATACACCTAGCCAAAGAAAAAAACCTCATTGCGACTCTTCCCTCTAAAGCTGCGAACATGTACTCGGATGATCCTGGGCTTAAAATTTTAGAACCGCCCTTTCCTATCCCTCCTTTTGAGTTAGATATGATTTGGAGTCCTCTTTTGCACAGAGATGCGAGCCATATTTGGTTACGACAAAAAGTAGCTGAGGTTGCCGAAGAGCTAAAATAACCTTATTACACAATATCTTGTAAAAATTGCTGGGTTAAAAGTATTATAAATTAACTTAGCAATTTGAATTCGTTATTATTTCAATAAAAATCAATAGGTTAAAATAGATTAACATGGTGGAATAGCCTTTGCTTTATTAAGTTGTACTTTAATATTCATTTAATAAAAGAGGTCATTATGAACACCCATCAAGGAACAGAAGTAAATCATATTACTGACATTATTCAAGTAATGAACAGCGGCATCGACTTTTACGAAAAAGCCCAAGAAAAAGTAAAAGATCCTGCTATTGGCGCACTTTTCCAGCGTATGATTGATGCCCGTAAAGTAAGTGTTGAGCGCCTACAACCCTATGCTATTAACGAAAAAGGCGAACGCGAAGATGGCTCTTCATTTGCAGTAGAAGCACGCCGTGCATATACAGCCGTTTTAACTACATTTAGTTCAAATAACGATAGTACATACGTTAAAGAGCTTGAAGAAGTAGAAGATAAGACACTAGCAGAAATCAAAGCTGCAATGGATAAACCTCAACCCGCAGATTGTGAAGCAGCTTTAGCAAAAACATTGTTAACAATGCAAAGCTGTCATGCTGAGATGAGTCGAATGCAAAAGCATTAAGTTTTAATTTTTTACGTCAAAACGCCCAGCCTTGTGCTGGGTTTTTTATTGCCTTTAAATAATCGATGATTTAAATATTACATAGTGCGACATAATTTATACAAATATTTAATATTATTAGAATATTTAATTAACCACACTTTATTTTAGCTGTGCTAGTTTTGTTAATAGGATCCTAAAACCTCGCTGTGGCGCCGCAGCATTTAACTAAAAGTAAGGTCCAATATGAAAAGTAAACTAACTAAACTGCAAAATAATGCTGATGTAGATATGACACCTATGCTTGATATAGTGTTCATATTACTAATTTTCTTTATTGTAACTACATCTTTTGTAAAACCGGTAGCTATTGAATTAAACCGCCCGCTCGATAGCCCTCAAATAGACAAACCAGTTAAAAATGCGTTATTTAGTATTGATGAAAGTAACGCAGTGTACTTTGCTGATAGGTTGATTGACTTAGAGCAAGTCTCTACTAACTTAGCAATGTTTGCTGCAAAATATGAAATAAGTTCGGTATTGATAAAAGCTGACGAAAATAGTAATCACAATACATTGATGAATGTAATGAACAATATTAAAGAGTATGAGAACTACTCTATTGCCCTAGTCTCTAAATAAGCATTTAGAATAAACAAAGGGCCTTACGGCCCTTTAACTATAAATAACAATAGGGAGTGTTATCTTTAAAAACGGTATTCTGCGCCTACATAGTAATAAGCACCATTAAATCCAAATGGAGCTGAGCGACGAGAGTATTCAAACACGCCAGAGCTACTTACCACTGTATTGCCATTAGCATCTACAATTGTGCCCGAGCGAGAGTTACCAATTTCATTCTTATCTGGGTAAACATCAAACAAGTTGTTTGCACCAATATTTACAGATAAATTTTCAGTTACAAAATAATTAACTTTTACATCAGTTAAAATTTCTGCTGAATAAGTTTGGCTGCCACCATCTTCAACTGTGTATTCACCAAAGCGATTAAGCGATAAATTAACCGTCCAGTCTTCATTTTGGTAAAGCGCACTTAAGTTAATGCGATCTTCAGGCTGCCATTCTTCAATGATTGAAATTTCTTGGTCTGAGAATACATCTTCAACTGGCACAGTTTCTAAACCTGAACCTGATGGTGTAAATAATGAAACAACATCAGTTTTAGTAAAGTTAGCTGCTAATGTAAAATCAAGCGTGCCATCTAAGCCTTCAGTATTCCATGTTGCTACAAAATCAACACCGCGAGTTTCTGTATCAGCTCCATTTAAGAAAAATTGACCAGCTCCTGCACCTGAGCTAACTAATGCAGCATCTAAGCTTGAAGATAAACCTTTACCTAAACGGTTACTTATAACTATACGGTCGTCGATATCTATTGAGTAGTAATCAACCGTTACGTTAATGTTATCTGTAACGTTATAAACAATACCTAAACTGCGGTTTTGCGATTTTTCTTCTTTAAGTTTTGGAATACCTAAACTTTGCGCAAGTGCTGAGTCATTTCTAAAAGTACCTACTTCTTCAGCTACTAACGTGCCATCTGGACCAATAACAAACTGTGTACTTATGTTGTTAAAGTACAATTGCTGCATTGAAGGCGCTCTAAAACCTGAACTTAACGCACCACGTAATGAAACGGCATCCGTTATTGACCAGTTACCAGCAAGTTTAAAGTTGACTGTATCGCCAAAACCTTTGTAATTATCGTAGCGTAATGCACCTGATAAAATTACATCATCAATTACATAGGCTTCTGCGTCTAGGTAAAACGAAATTACATCTCGCGACTCATCAACCGACGATGCTGGCGATGAACCACCAAAACCTTGCGTTCCACCCGACGCATCTTCAGAGCCTATTCCGCCGCTTAAACCATCGTATATGCTTACACCATTGTTAGTATCGTAATCACGGTATGCGTATTCATTACCCTCTAAAATGCGGTATTCATCAGTACGTATTTCAGCACCCATCGCTAAAGAGTAATCATCAAAGTTTTGAGTAAAATCAATATTGAGTGTTTGTAGTGATAATTCCATACCGTAAGCATATGCTTCACGTGGGATCGTTGCGCGAATATCAGCGGCACTTAAACCTTGATCGTAACGTAAAAAGTTAGCATAAGAAGCATTGATAGTGTCACTTGTTGTGTAATCAATACTGTTTTCGCCGTAAGTATAAGAAATATCTAAACTAGCGTCGTTATCAAACTCAGTTTTATAACCAAAGTTATAAGAGATATCGTCGATAGTCGTATTAATTTTTGGTAAGAAACCTAGCGGAATAGTTGCGTCGTTATCTTGTAAAACAGAGTTACCATCTGCATTTGCATTATGGCGGAAAAATGCTGCCGATTCATTATCACGTGTAGAGTAAGTAATGAAACCATAAAGCTCGCCATCACCTAATTGGTAACCCGTATTCACAACTAAACCAAATTGTTGTGAGTCTGCATCACCAATTCTAAAAGTGTCTCTATCTGCTGTAAGTTCGCGAGGGTCACCGGCTAATAAAGTACCATCGCTAAGTTCTGTACAACCATAAAACTGACACGAACCATGTACACCGGCACGATTTGTTGGCGCTCGGTCGCGATAATTAAGTGTTACATTTACATATCCGTCGTCGCCTAAAGCAAGACCTTTGTTAAAATCTAGGTTAACAGTTTCGCCATCGCCTTCAGAATATTGCCCGTAATTTATAGCGGCTTTACCACCTTCACTACCATCTTTAAGTACAATATTAATTACACCAGCAATTGCATCCGAACCATACTGCGCAGCAGCACCGTCGCGTAATACTTCAATACGTTTAATTGCAGAAGCTGGAATTGCATTCATATCGGTACCCGCAGTACCACGACCTACCGATGAGTTAATATGAATAATACTTGCTTGGTGACGACGTTTACCGTTGATCAGCACTAAGGTTTGATCTGGACCTAAACCACGAAGTGTCGCAGGTCTTAATGCATCAGTACCATCACTAATAGCTGAACTTGAAAAGTTAAAAGAAGGGGCAATAGCCTGTAACATGCGACCCACTTCTGTCTGGCCTGTATTTTCAAGTGCTTCTGCACTCAAAATATCTACTGGAACGGGTAAATCTTCAACTGAACGACCCGCTACACGACTACCTATGATAGCAATTTTTTCAATTTTTTCTTGAGCAACATCTTCTGCTGCATTTACGCCTTGCGAATTTGCTGCAAGTAACGCTGGTAATATAGCTGCACTGACCGCTGAAAGCTTAATCATGTTGTTATCATTCCTGTTGATTTGTTTGAGTTTTATACTCAGTAAACCATCTTGATCAACAACCGCATCGAGTTGGGTCCCACTTAACAATGCCTGTAAGGCATCTAACTGGGTGTAAAATCCATAAACCGAATTTGCATCGTACTGCTTTGCTAACTCATAAGAAAACATCACGGTTTGCTCTGTTTGTTTAGCAAATTCAATTAAGGCTTTATCTGCTCGCTGCGCTTTGATATCAAATTGCACCATTTGCCCAGTGGTTTGTGTAGCTGCTTGTACACTTAAGCTCAAAAAAGCCGGTACAAGCACACTAAAGCCACTCAATAAATGCGTTTGGTTACTGCGCAACTTATACAAACAGGTGGCAAACAAAAATCCTCTATAGTTTTGTTTCTTTTTTTTAATGTTTTTTTTACTTACAGTCTTTATTGGTGCAACTTTATCTAACATTTGCTTAATTTGCATAACTGCTACTTATGATTCTGTATGGTGTTTAAGACTGACTACGTATTCACCTAAACGCTCATGATCAATTGAAAAGTTTGTTTGTAAACTCTCAAGTAATCCTTCAACGTCACCTGCTTTAAATACTCCCGCAACTTTAATACTGCCAAGCTCTGCAGATGAAAGCTCAAAACGTGTTGAGGTATAGCGGCTAACTTCATTTAATGCATCACTTAGCTCTTCACCATTAAAAATAAGCATGCCGTTTTGCCATGCTAAATCTCGTTGTACATCGTCAACAGATAACTGAGTAATTGGTTTAGTAATGCTTTTTTGAATAATGATTTTTTCGCCTGAGGTAACAATGTTTGCGTTAATTTTTCGAATTTTTTGTGTGCTGTTATTAGCAAGTTGATAGGCTTTAAAATCATTAGCATCTACAGCAACACTTGGATCGGTAACCATAACTTTACCTTCAGTTACTACCAGCTCTAAATCTGAAGAGGTATTGCGTTGAACATTAAATACAGTGCCTAAAGCCGTAAAGCTCTTATCGCCAGCCATAACACTAAACGGGCGGGTAGCATCTTTTGCAACATTAAATCGCCCTTCACCTTTGCTTAAAAGTAATTGCCTACGTCCTTTGCTGTATGCGACCTCTAATAAACTATTGGTATTTAACTGAACAATAGTGCCATCAGGTAATACGTATGTGGCTTGCTCGCCTACTTTCGTTTTATAAATTTTAGTGTAATTAATCTTTGCTAACTCTTGGCTGTAACCACTTTCTAAATTAATGAGTAAATAGCTGCACACCATTAACGCAGCAAATAAACTCGCTGCTATTGAATACGAAAATACCCAGTTAGATTTTTGTGGCACGGTACTGCGATGAGGAAATAAACTACTTAATTCATTTAATACCGACAGCTCATCCCATAAATGGGCTAGCTCGTATACGGCATCTTGATGAGCCGTACTTTGCATCATCCATAATTTAAATTGCTCTTTTTCGTCATCATTAAGTCCGCGATCAATCGCGCTTATCCAATCACAGGCTTTTTCTAAAATTAAGTCTTTTGAGGTAAACTGATGCACATTACTCATTTTGCTACCCTCTGAGTAGACAGCGGTTGCAGTGACGTTGGAATATTATCGCTATGCGCATTAATATTCCGGTCATGCTCTCGCATATACAATATTGTTTGTAATAATCCTTTGGCAATGTGTTTTTCAACAGTACTTTGACTTAGCTGCATTTGTTCTGCTATTTCTTTTTGACTCATGCCATATACTTTTTTTAATATAAAACACTTTCGAATTGATGAGCTTAATTGCTCGGTTGCTTTGCAAAAAAGTAAAAAGCGCTCTTTTGAAGTGTATTCGTCTTCTAATTGCATTGATTTAAGCAACGTGGGTAATTCACTGTCGTGCTCTAAAGACTCGCTAAATTTGTTATCCCATTTTGCAATGTGATTTAGCGCTAAATGTTTAGCTGTTTTGAGCATGTAACTACGCGTAAATTGAATATCTTGCTTTAAATCAGCTTCATAGCTTTTTATAAACGTTTCTTGCACAATGTCTTCTACATCATCGGGTTGTACAATACGTGATACAAAACGTTTAAGTTGACTTGAAACATCAACAAATGTTGACGTAAAACTTACTTTTTTCGTCATCCTTAACACCCACCTGTTATTGTTTGTATGGTCGTTAGATTACGAGTTTTAAGCATAAAAACCAAGCCCAGATGTTAACATTAGGTAATTTAAATAAATGAGAAGATATATGAGTAAACTTTTAGACTACATAAGGCTTAGCTTTTTTGCATGTGGTTTACTACTTGGTGTACAAATACCTGCTTTTGTTAGCGATTTTGGACAAGCGCTCAACGCACATTTAGTTGAGGCAAATACGGCAATTGCACCATTTAAAAAAGATGCAGCTCAATACTTTAATAATGATTTGAGTAAACTCATTAAACATTACCAAAATTTAGGTGATGATATAGTTGGTAAAGGTGGGAATCATATAAATACGCTTTTTAAACGCCAACAAAGTCTACAGCAAGCAGTAAATGAATTTACCCAATCCCCATATTTATTTACTTTATCGAGTGATCTTACAAACATAAAACAACAAGTTTGGCTTCATTTTGAAGGTCAAATAATACTTAAAAAAGACTCTATTACGGCCGCTATTATTGCTGCCATTTTAATAGCAATGCTTGCTGAACTTTGTGGGTTTTTATTACTTGTTGGCTTTAAACGTGGCTACAAAAAACTGTTAAAAATTAAGGAATAAATAAAGACTTCATAAAATCGTAAAACACATCAGTTTTTCGTGTTGTTAAGCTGTTCTGTGGTCGTAAAAACCATACCGGTGCATCACTTTGTGCCATTACACCTGGCATTACTTCTATTAAAGTGCCATTTTTAATGTCTTCATGAATTGCTATCATTGATTTAATTGCAATACCATGACCAGCAATGGCGGCTTGAGTCATGTTGTCTGAATTAGAAATAGTAAATCGTGTTCTCGCGTTAAACGTGTGTATTTTACCTTGTTCATCAAAAAGCTTTAATTGCCTTTGCCACGGTAAACATACCCAGTAATGGTCGCTCAATTGCGTTAAGTTTTTAGGCATCCCATATTTTTCTATATAGCTAGGAGCTGCGCAAAGTATACGGCTATTGTTAACTATTTTTCGCGAAAGCAAACCTGAATCATTTAGTTGCCCAACTCGAATTGCCACGTCTTGTGCATCATCAACTACATTTACAAAATGATCGGTTATTAAAAAATCCAGTTTTAGCTCAGGATAATTTTGCTCAAATTCAGTTAACTTTGGCATTACATATTTTGAAAAAACCCAAGGAGGCATCGTTACTCTTAACAAACCACTAACAGAAGAACTGCGTGCACCAATACTGTGTTCAGCGTCATGTAGTGCCTCAATAATAGCCCCCACTCGCGTGTAAAAAATCTCTCCTGCCGGCGATAAACGTACTCTGCGGCTATCTCTAAAAACTAAAACAGTAGACAATTCACGCTCTAATTTACTTAGCCGATGGCTTACTGTTGCAGGTGATAAGCGTTGCTCACGCGCTGCAGCAAGTACCCCCTTGTTTTCGACTACCGCTATAAACGTTTCTAAGTCACTCAAGTTATACATAATAATGCCAATATATACTTTTCAATGTTTAACATTTTCGAATGAAGCTTTCACTTTTGCAATGTTTATTTAAATAACTAAAACACTATACTCGAACGCAGTTCAATTATTGAGGTTTTATCATGAGTTTAAAAGCGCAAATAGATGCGTACAATGTTGAAAAAGACGCCAAGTTACCGGCTGATGTTTTAGCATTAATGAACACGACAAACGAAGAACTGATTGCACAGCATATTAAAGATAACGCTTTGCAAATTGGTCAAAAAGTAGAAAAATTTAGCCTAGCTAATCACAACGGCGAAAACGTTGAGCTTGAAGATTTACTTAAAAAAGGCCCGGTAATTGTTAGCTTTTACCGTGGTGGTTGGTGTCCATATTGTAATTTAGAGCTAAAAGCCCTGAACGATTATTTACCTCAATTTAAAGCTCAAAACGCACAGTTAGTAGCAGTATCACCACAATTACCTGACGAAACGCTATCTACAGCACAAAAGAATGAACTTGAATTTGATGTTCTTTCAGATGTAAGCAATAAAGTAGCAGAGCAATTTGGCTTATTATTTACGCTAGATGAGCGTATTCAAGCTTTGTATACTAAGTTTGGTATTGATTTTGAACATTACTACGGTGATAAAAGTTATAAACTTCCGTTACCGGCTACCTACGTAATTAATCAAGATAGCATTATTACTTACGCATTTTTAAGCGAAGACTACACATTACGCGCAGAACCTATTGATATAATGACAGCACTTGAATCGGAGAATAGTTAATGTCTATTTTAAAATCGTTAAAAACAATCACACTTTCACTTCTTGTAGGTACTAGCCTTGTATCAGGCTATGCAATAGCTGATGAAGCACAAGAACAAGCAAAACCTAAAGTACTTATTTTTGATGTAAACGAAACTCTACTTGATTTAACGTCAATGCGTACCTCGATTGGTAAAGCACTTGGCGGACGTGAAGACTTATTACCATTGTGGTTTTCAACTATGTTACATCATTCGCTTGTAGATACTGTAACAGGTGATTACCACGATTTTGGTCAAATTGGTGTTGCTTCTCTTGCAATGGTTGCTAAAAACAACAATATCAAAATTACTAATGAGCAAGCTAAAACAGCTATTGTTACTCCACTTTTAACACTTCCGCCACATAGCGATGTTAAAGAAGGCTTGGCTAAACTTAAAGCACAAGGCTATAAATTAGTTAGCCTTACAAACTCTTCAAACAAAGGTGTACAAGCACAGTTTGAAAGCGCTGGTTTAACATCGTACTTTGATGCGCGTTACAGTATTGAAGATATTAAAATTTATAAACCGGATCTACGTGCTTACGAGTGGGTACTTAAAAAGCTAAATGTAAAACCAAGTGAAGCAATGATGGTAGCGGCGCACGGTTGGGATGTAGCTGGTGCTAAACAAGCTGGTTTACAAACGACCTTTATTGCACGCCCAGGTAAAGCACTTTACCCATTAGCAAAAAAACCAGATCATGTAGTAAAAGACTTATTTGAACTAGCTGAAATACTTAAATAATACTAGGGGCTGTTGATCTTTGTAGTATATATATTAATCAGCCCACATTGGTAGCCACATCATAGTAAATGCTAAAGCGGGCATGGAATGATAATTCCGTTCAAGCTTTTCATACCTTGTAGCTATCCCTCTATATTGTTTGATCCGACCAAAGGCATT
>NZ_WTLC01000063.1:13955-17006 GCF_011378875.1 Pseudoalteromonas sp. Z9A5 | reverse complement strand
CCTGATTACAACGGTCCAGTACCAAGTGCAACTTACACGGTCAGCGATGCTAACGGTGGGATCGATACTGCGGTATTGAGTTTCAATGACATTACACCAACCGCTGATATATCTGACGATAATATTACGATTGATGAAAACACATCAGCACCTCTTGATGTTCTCATTAATGATAACTTTGAAGGCTCACCACAAATAACAGCTTTCACGCAAGGCGCTAATGGTAGCGTTAGCCTAAACGCTGATGGTACCGGTATTTATACTCCTAATGCTCACTATTTCGGTACCGATAGTTTTACCTACACAGTTACATCTGGCGGTGTTACTGAAACTGCTACCGTTACGATAGTCGTCACCGAAAAAAATGCTGCACCTGAAGCTAATGAAATACCAAATCAAAATGCTGTTGACGGGCAGCCTGTCTCAATTGATTTCAGTAACTATTTTAGTGATCCTAATACTGATACTTTGACTTATAGTATTACTGGGCTGCCTGCAGGACTTACTCTCAATACTAATACAGGCACCCTCTCAGGCACTATTGATAATAGTGCTTCGCAAGATGGTCCTATTAATGACGGAATTTATACTATTACTGTGACTGCTAATGATGGACGCGGCGGCACTGTAGATCAAAGTTTTACCTATACTATTGTTAATGCACTACCTACAGCAGTTAATGATACTGCGAGCACTTCAGAAAATACGGGCATAAACATCGATGTGCTCATTAATGATAGTGACCCAGATAATGATACGTTAATTATCACTGAAGCTATTGCTGGTAATGGCACTGTAGTTATTAATGCTGATAATACTGTTACCTATACACCTAATATTAATTTCAACGGTACCGATACCATAATTTATAGAATCGTCGATGGGGAGGGTGGTGAAAGTACAGCCAGTGTTGACGTTACTATTACACCGATTAATGATGATCCAACCACTAGTGGTATAGATGATCAAGCGGATGCAGACGGTAGCACTATAAATTTAGATATTTCGCCTAATTTCACCGACATTGATGGGGATGTATTGAACTTTACTGCTTCTGGGTTACCACTAGGATTAAGTGTAGACCCAGTCACTGGTATAATTAGTGGTACAGTCGCTGGCAATATATCTACATTTGAACCATATAACGTAACCATTACTGCCGATGACGGTAATGGAGGAACGGTATTAACTAGCTTCACGTGGGCTTTTGAAAACATCCCACCCATCGCCAATGATGATATAGCAATGACTGCTGAAGATTCAGCCGTAGTTATAAGTGTGTTAACTAACGATACTGATCCAGACAACGACTCACTGATAATAACTGAAGCAAGTGCCTCCCATGGCAGCGTTATTATTAACAGTGATAATACAATCACATACACTCCCGATACAGACTTTAATGGCACAGATATAATTAACTATCGTATTACCGACGGACAAGATGGTTACAGTACAGCAACTGTAACTGTTACTGTCACCCCAGTTAATGATACACCGATTGTTAATTCAGCATTACCTAATGAGACATCTATAGATGGGCAATCTGTTTCTATTAATTTTGCACCTTTCTTCAGCGATATTGATAATGATACATTAAGTTTCTCTGCGACAGGTCTACCTAATGGAATTTCAATAGATGCTGTGTCTGGTGTTATCAGTGGATCTTTCGATAGTAATGCTTCGTCATCTAGCCCATATACTATTACGATTACTGCCGATGACAATAATGGTGAAAGTGTTAGTGAGAGCTTTACCTGGTCAGTTGATAATCCGCCCCTGCAAGCTAATCCAGATTCTAATACTGTCAACGAAAATGAAAATATTAGCATTGATGCAGCTAATGGTGTGCTATTCAATGATCAAGACCCTGACGGCGATAGTCTTCTCGTAGCTGAAGTTAATAACAGTATAACTAATGTAGGACAACCAGTTAATGGCTCTTCAGGCGGCACATTTACCGTCAATGCAGATGGGTCTTATAGTTTTGATGCAGGCAATGACTTTGATGACTTGGCAGATACCCAAACTCGTACTACTAGTATCGTTTATCAAGCATCTGATGGTGAAGGAGGTCTTTCTAGTGCAACTCTTACGATCACAGTAATAGGTACTAATAGTTCACCAGAGAGCATCCCTGAAAATAAAACCACAAACGAGGATACCCCTGTTAGTGGTCAGGTTATAGCCTCTGATGCAGAAGGTGATATTCTTACTTTCACCGTCGACATAGATCCTATTAATGGCAGTGTTAGTATCAATACTGACGGTACCTATCTTTACACTCCAAATGAACACTTTAACGGCACTGATACCTTCACCGTGAAAATCGACGATGGTAATGGTGGTACCTCTACCCAGACTATTACTATTACTGTTGACTCTGTTAACGATGCACCGATTGCTGCCAATGACGGTCCTTTCACCGTGACCGAAGACACGCCGGTGAATGGCAATGTATTAACCAATGACAGTGATCTCGAAGGCGACACTTTAAGTGTTGTTCAATTTGTTGTGGATGGCAGTGCAACCGTTTACAGCGCAGGCGATACAGCAACCATTACGGGCGTTGGTGAGCTTATCATTAATGCTGACGGGACCTTTACGTTTACCCCTGCCGCTGATTATAACGGTCCAGTGCCTAGCGCTACTTATACCCTCAGTGATGCAAACGGTGGATTTGATACCGCGATAGTGAGTTTCAATGACATTATTGCGGTCAATGATGCACCGAGCACCGTTGATAACGGCCCAATTTTGGTAACAGAAGGCACACCGGCTTCGGGCAATGTATTAACCAATGACAGTGATGTGGATGGCGATACCCTGACCGTGACGCAATTTGTAATGGATGGGGACACCACGGTTTATAATGCAGGCGACACGGCAATAATTGCAGGCGTTGGCGAGCTTATTATTAATGCCGACGGGACCTTTACCTTTACCCCTGCCGCTGATTATAACGGTCCGGTGCCAAGCGCTACTTACACGGCAAGTGATGCAAGTGGCAGCACGAACACGGCAACTCTTAACTTCAATGATGTTAGCCCA
>NZ_WTLC01000063.1:13633-13945 GCF_011378875.1 Pseudoalteromonas sp. Z9A5 | reverse complement strand
AACGGTCCGGTGCCAAGCGCAACTTACACGGCAAGTGATGCAAGTGGCAGCACGAACACGGCAACACTAAGCTTCAATGATGTTAGCCCGGTTAATAATGCACCGATTGCTGCCAATGACGGTCCTTTCACCGTGACCGAAGACACGCCGGCTTCAGGCAATGTATTAACCAATGACAGTGATCTCGAAGGCGACACTTTAAGTGTTGTTCAATTTGTTGTGGATGGCAGTGCAACCGTTTACAGCGCAGGCGATACAGCAACCATTATGGGCGTTGGTGAGCTTATCATTAATGCTGACGGGACCTTTACG
>NZ_WTLC01000063.1:0-13623 GCF_011378875.1 Pseudoalteromonas sp. Z9A5 | reverse complement strand
ACTATTACGGGCGTTGGCGAGCTTATTATTAATGCTGACGGGACCTTTACGTTTACCCCTGCCGCGGATTATAACGGTCCAGTGCCAAGCGCAACTTACACGGCAATCGATGCAAATGGCAGCACGAACACGGCAACACTAAGCTTCAATGATGTTAGCCCAGTTAACGATACACCAATTGCTGCCAATGACGGTCCTTTCACGGTGACAGAAGACACACCAGTGAATGGTAATGTATTAATCAACGATACCGATGCTGATGGAGATAACCTCACTGTCTCTCAATTCGTAATTGATGGCAGTGCAACCGTTTACACTGCGGGTGATACAGCAACCATTGCAGGTGTTGGTGAGCTTATCATTAATGCTGACGGCACCTTTACGTTTACCCCTGCCGCTGATTATAACGGCCCAGTGCCTAGCGCAACCTACACAATTACGGATAATAATGGCGGCACTGATACGGCAATACTGAGTTTCAATGATGTTAGCCCAGTTAACGATGCACCAATTGCAATTAATGACTCAATAACTACTATTGAAGGTACCCCTATAAATATTGATGTATTAGGCAACGATACCGATATTGATGACGAGTCCCTTTCTATTAAAACAATAGCAGGACAAGAAATTGTAATAGGTTTACCGATTACATTATCCGATGGGACTATTATTGAGCTCAATCAAGATAGAACTTTAACCATTACACCTCCACAGGGGTTCAATGGCACAATTAGCCTTGATTATACTGTATCGGATATTAATGGAGAGATAAGTACAGCGACAATAAATCTGACAGTAACAGCCATGCCTGCAGGTGTCGACATCAACAGTATTGTTCAAATTGGGCAGCAATATAATTCATCTAATACTTCCGATATAAGTAACACTGGGTCGGATAACAAAGACCGCGATGAACGACTTATTTCAGCACCAGGCGTAGTTTTACAAACAATCTTCGACGTTAGAGACTTGCATTCATCTGCCAACCTAAATGTAAGTGCCCCGATTCTTACTGCGATAAACGATATGCAAAATCTTAATAGCATGAGTAGTCATCTTAATATGAATCATCCGATTCTTGATGCAATGAGGGCTTTGGATCAATTCAGTATATTTAACCAACATCTAACAGGTATTTTTGGTGTTGATTACGAACCTTTTGATACAAATGAGATAAATACTTTTTCTCTAATTTTATCAATAGGGGGAGATGATATTTTGTATAACAATGAACTTACCGTCGAAACAATTGTACGCGATAGTGCGATCATCATGAGTTTACACACTCGATTGATAGAAAGTGAATCATCAGATGTTAAATACAATATTACTCGAGTTGATGGTCGTGCTCTTTCAGACTGGATATCAGTAGATAGTAAAGGTCTGGTATTAATAGAACCCCCTGTAAAAACGGACGTAATACAACTCAAAATTCATGCTGAAGACATTAATGGATCAAGTATTACTTATCCGATTGAAGTCGATTTTATTTCCGGCAGCGTGACAAAAATTGATACATCAGATAAAGCCAGTACGGACACCTTCGATAACAGAATTGCACAAGAAGCATATAGTAACACGGTAGAAGTAACAGCCTTGATACAAGCTCTTGATACAACAAAGTTTCAATAATGAATTTTTAAGTAAATATTTATGTAGCCAGGAGTAACAATAAATGAGAATCCCTTTTATACCAGCTGTATTTATTTTGTCACTGGGTGGCTGTACGGTAGTACCAGAGCCATTCGATACAACGCAATTATCACAACAAGCCAAAGATCGTTTATCGAGGGTTACACTAAACCAAGAGCCTGTATTAGCTCCGATAAATCTATATGATGCGATGGCGCGTGCACTTAAATATAACCTTGATTACAAGGTTGAATTAATGGAAGAAGCACTTCGATTGAGAGAAGTAGACCTGTCTCGTTACGACATGTTACCTCAACTGGTTGCTACAGGCGGTTATACAGGTAGAGATACATATGCAGGTGCATCGAGTCGCTCTTTACTAACTAATACTGAATCACTTGAGCCTTCAACCTCAAGTGAAAAGAATACACTCCAATCGGACTTGTCCCTAAGTTGGGACGTCCTTGATTTTGGTTTGTCTTATGTTCGTAGTCAACAAAAAGCTGATCAAGCACTCATAGCTCTAGAAAATCGTCGTAAGGTAGCCAACCGGATTATTGAAGATGTTCGTACTGCGTTTTGGCGTGCGGTGAGCGCAGAGAGAATGATTAATAAGCTGAATGGACTTGAGCGCAACGTAGAAGATAATCTTGCTGGTTCTCGATCTTTAGAAATAAGTCGTGCGACAGCACCATTAAAGGCACTTACTTATCAACGAGAACTTATTGGTATAAAAAGAGAAATTCAAAGACTACAGCGTGAGCTCATGATAGCTAAGCGACAACTTGCTGCGCTCATGAACTTATCTCCTAACGACAAATTTACTCTACTGCTGCCAGATAGAACCGCATCTCCATTAAAGCAACCATTTAGAGTAGAAGAAATGGTTTCTGCAGCACTTGAAAATCGCTCTGAGTTACGTGAAGTAGGATACCGTTTACGTATTAACTCCCATGAACTAGATGCAGCATTACTTTCTACATTCCCAAGTTTTCGAATGTTTTTAGGGGTTAACTCCAATTCTAACGATTTTTTATATAATAATGATTGGGTAAATTGGGGAGCTCAAGCAAGCTGGAACGTAATGAATTTATTCCGCTACCCAGCACATAAAACAGCCATCGAAGCTCAAGATACTTTGCTCGATACTCGGGCCCTCGCACTAACTATGGCAATTATGACACAGGTACATGTGGCACACGCTCGATATAATCATCTTTCAAAAACATTTAGCACTGTACAGCAAGAAAACGCTATACAAAAACGTATTATGGATCAAATACGAAGTGGTTTCAGAGCGAATACTATTAGTCAGCAAACCCTGATTCGCGAGGAAATGAATAGCCTTGTAACAGAGGTGAAATATGATATTGCTTTTGCTGATATGCAAAATGCATACGCGAATCTTTTCGCGGCAATTGGTATCGATGATTTTGGACCAAATATCACAGGTAGCGAACCTTTAGCCCAACTTAGCTCCTCACTAGAAACATTGTGGGCAACACGTACTACTCAATCAAGCTTAACAACTATAAGTGAAAAATAACCTGATGCAATTAACCCTAAAGCTTTTGGCAATTCTAATAATTCCAGGATTGAACGCAGGAGAAGCTATTGGGCAAATGCCACAGGATCAAGGAACAAGCTTTGGGAGTAATACGACCAAAGCTGTTCATGTTCGTGGGGTAATTACAGCCCGAGATACGGCAGTCATAAGCTCCAGTATTAATGGACGTATGATAAAATCTATCCCTTTTAGTGACGGTGAAGCCTTTGAAAAAGGTGTCGAATTAGTACGTTTCGATTGCACTCGCAATGAAGCTGAAGTAAAAGCAGCGAAAGCTGCTGCACATGCTCTTGAAACTATTTTAAATAGTAATCGAGAGCTTGATCAATATGGAGCTATTGGTAAAAATGATGTACTCATATCTGAGGCTAATTTTAATAGCGCTCAAGCAGAAGCATCTGCATTAGAGGCTACAATCAGTGATTGTATTATCAAAGCCCCTTACGCTGGGAGGGTTGTTGAGCGACTTGCTAGCATAGCCGAGAGCCCGACTACGGGTACACCTATTATAAAGATACAACGAGAAAGTAACCTCGAACTAAAACTTATAGTACCTTCTAATTGGCTTTCTTGGCTAAAGCCCGGTACCCCATTTGTCATTAAAATTGACGAAAATGGAAAAACACATGAAGCAAACATAGTACGACTTGGTGCCGTTGTAGACCCTGTCAGCAAAACAATTAGGGTGATTGGTCATTTTCGTGGAATCCCTGAAAATACGCTTCCTGGGATGAGTGGAGATGCACGTTTTATTCCCCCGGAGCAACGCTAATATGGAACCACATATCCATCTCGTAGATTCAAAGGGTAACAACCCCCAGCCAACAACGGCAATAACTCAAAGACTTTTGCAGTTTGAAGCTGAAATTCGTGATCAAGCAAGTGATATGGAGCTTCTATATCACATAGCTAACGAAAGTCGTAGTTTACTTAATTTTGATCAAGCATTTGTTTTAAAAAGACAAGGTGACACTGATGACATGAAAGTTAACACGGTTTCAAGTGTTGCAGTTGTTGACCGTAATACACCTGCAATTCGTTGGATTGAGCGCTTAATCGTTAGTCTAAGTCAAGATGTTGATCTAGGGAAAACACACGAATTTAAATCCCTAGCCTATGCAAATAAACAAGATCCTGAAACAAATGAGTACCCTTTTATTCATATGCTTTGGGTGCCTATGAAACAGCGCGATGGCTCTTGTTTCGGCGGCATATTATTAACACGAACACTTGCATGGCCTCAAGCAGAACGATTACTCGCAGAACGACTAGCAAGCACTTATTCACACGCTTGGATGGCATTTACACCACGCTGGAAAGATCGTCGGAAACCTCGATTTACACAGACTCAAAAACGAGTTGCCATAATTAGTTTAATTGCCATCATGTTAATACCAGTCAGACTTAGTGTACTCGCTCCGGTTAGAGTTATAGCTGAGAGACCTTTTATCCTATCAGCCCCGACTAACGGAGTGATTGAGCATATCCATGTGCCGCCAAATGCCCAAGTAAAACAAGGGCAATTAATAGTCACCATGGAAGATATTTTACTTCGAAACGATGCCGCAATGGCAACAGAAAAATTAAAAGTAGCCGCAGTTCGCTATGAACGAGCAACAAATGCAGCTTTTACCGACCAAGATGCAGCTCGAGATATTGCAATAATTAAGTCAGAATTTCACCTTGCTGAAGCTGAGGCAGCTTATGCTCAAGGAATACTAGAACGAGCACAGTTACGTGCACCTCAAGATGGTATAGCAGTCTATAGCGATCGCCGAGATTGGGAAGGTCGCCCAGTATCTGTTGGCGAACATATTGTAGAAATTGCAGACCCAAAAAAAGTGGAGTTTATTATTGAATTACCACTTCGAGATCTAATTGAAATTAATCCTGAAGCAGAGGTAACCGTCTATCTTGATAATGCACCACTTAATGCTGTTTCAGCAAAAGTAGCACGTAGTTCTTATCATTCAAGTAGACTACCTGACGGTCGTGAGGCATTTCTTCTAGCCGCTACACCAACTGGCGAAGATAATAATATTCGAATAGGTGCTCACGGCTCTGCTCGTGTATACGGCGATCGAGTACCACTAATTTATAGAATATTACGACGTCCAATAGCAGCAATGCGTCAAGGCATTGGCCTATGACCATAGCGGCAACGATAGATGGCGGAGTAAAGAATGTACAACTTCCTAAATTACGTCAAGAGTTACAAATAAGCCGTGGAGCAGCGCTTATAGGAGGTGCCCCGAGCTGGACCATATTCGATCCTATACATCACGCTTTTTTTGAAATAGGGCAGCGAGAGTTTGAAATATTATCACTATGGCATTTAGGAGAGTTAGCTAAACTTATTGAAACACTAAAGCTCAGACAGCAAGATTTACTTCCTAATGAGCTAGAAGAATTTACGAAGTTTCTACTTGCAAACTCTCTAGTAGAAAGTTTACCCGGAAACATAGTAGAAAACTTTGTGGAGCAAGCCGATGCCCGTCATCAAACACCGCTGCAATGGATTTTAAGAAATTATCTTTTCACACGTATACCGTTAGTTCACCCAGACCAATTTCTTAGAAAAACACTGCCAAAAGTAGCTTTCATCTGGTCCTCAAAAGCAATTCTTATTTGGGCTATGCTAACCACCATAGGATTATTTTTAATTGCACGTAATTGGGATCAATTTCTTGCAACTTTTCCTGATTTTTTTAATGTTCAAGGCTTTTTCTTATATGGAATCGCTTTGATTTTAGTAAAAATACTTCACGAATGCGGTCATGCCTATACAGCAGTACGTTATGGAGCCAGAGTTTCAACTATGGGAATTGCTGTAATGCTACTATTTCCTATGCTCTATACTGATACCACTGGAGTATGGCGATTACGCTCTAGACGACAGCGATTAGAAGTTGATAGTGCAGGAATTCGTATGGAGTTAATGGTTGCCGGCTTGGCGGGCTTTGCTTGGGCACTACTACCTGAAGGAGCTTTACGCAGCACCGCTTTTATTCTAGCAACAACCGGTTGGCTACTCAGTATGTTCATTAATTTAAACCCTTTTATGCGTTTTGATGGATATTATTTTTTATCAGATGCCGTCGGTGTTCCAAACTTACAAGAACGCTCATTCGCTTTTGGGAAATGGCAGTTACGTGAATGGCTTTTTGGTCTAGGCAGACCAATGCCTGAAGCAGTTAGTAAATTTGGTGCAAATTGGCGAACAGCCTTTGCTTTTGGCACTTGGATTTATCGTATTTTTTTATTTACTGGTATTGCACTTGCTGTTTACTATTTTTTCTTTAAAGCGCTCGGTATCATTCTTTTTGCTGTAGAAATAATTTTCTTTATAGGGTTACCAATATGGAACGAAATAAAGCAATGGTGGGCTATGCGTAGCGAAATTACAAATAACTGGCAAAGTCGCCGAACAATTTTAGGATTTATTAGCCTATTACTACTCATCACATTACCAATTGATAATCATGTCACTGTACCTGCTGTTTATAGTTATGGTGGTGATCACTTAATTGTTGCTCCAGAGGCAGCTATAATAGATAAAGTGCTAATTTATGATGGAGCTACAGTTACAGCTGGGGATACACTTTTTATACTTAAATCACCAGAATTAGAAATAGCTTTAATACGAAGCCAATTACATATTAATCTGTTAACTGCTCAAATAAGTAGAGCTGTTAGCGATAAAATGGATAGATCACAACTACCGGTTTTAGAACAACAATTAATCAGTGAGCAAGAAAAATATCTACGATTTATTGAGCGAAAAGAGCGTTTGCGAATAAAAGCTGCGTTTACCGGTAAAATTCGCGATTTACGCCCAAATTTACACCCTAAACAATGGTTAGGTTCTGGAGCAGAACTTACCCGCATTGTCTCTTCGTCCCATGCAGATGTTCGTGGTTATGTTTCTGCTATTGACCAGACTCGATTAACACTTGGTAATAAAGCGCGCTTTATCGCTGATAATCCTACTTCACCTGCAATAATATTATCCTTAAGTTCTATAGCTCCATTGGCTGCTGATCGCATTGATTTACGCGCTTTAACCTCAGTAAATAGTGGGGATATTGCAGTAGATGCAGATAAACAAGGTGTATTACGTTCACGTGAACCTGTTTACTTATTACGGTTAGATCCTACTGAACCTTTATCTGTAGATAACCATACAGCACGTACTATTATTGGATCTGTAGAAGTAGAAGCTGAATCTACAAACTTAGCTTATCGTATATTCCAGCAAGTGGCTCGAGTGCTTTCTAGTGAAATTGGTTTATAGAAAAATTGTGACCTATAACTTATTCAAGCTGTAGTAGCTATTCTATACAATATTACCTAAAAAGAGCTTACGACCTATAAGATTTTATAAACTGGCTATCACGATAATTATTATGCTCAGTTCATCTATTGTGAGCAGTGTTGCTGAACAATAAAAAAGACGCAAATGCGTCTTTTTTATTAAATCATCAAATATCCATAGTCGTTATTATAACAATAAATATTTTACTTTGAGCGACCTCTCCAGCCACTCCATACATCATCTATATCATCGGCTTTGTTTTTGTTCTTTTTCTTACCGGTGCCTTCTGGTTTTGCCATTGGCTTTTCATTTTTAAGCGCCTGTGCAGCATCAAGATTAGCTTGGTTAACGGCAAAGCCAGCTACTTCCTCACGTTCAAGGCGTAGCTTATTCTTCTTCTCGATAATTTTAAAGTGATGAAAATCTTCATAATCAATTAATGATAATGCTAAGCCTACTTCGCCCGCACGACCACTTCGGCCAATACGGTGCATATAATCAGAAGGGCTGCGTGGTAGGTTAAAGTTTATTACCACTGGCAGTTTTTCAATATCTAAACCACGTGCGGCAATATCGGTTGCGATAAGTACTTCAATCTCACCCGCTTTAAATTTTTCTATTACGCGAGTACGCTCACTTTGACCTTTATCACCATGGAATACTTGTGCGTTAACACCGCGTTTTTCAAGTTTGCTGGCTAAGTGCTCACAGTCTTTTTTCGCGTTTACAAAAATCAGTGCTTGGCGCCAGTTATGTGTTTTAATTAAATGCGCTAAAACAGTCGTTTTTTCACCTTTATTTACGGTAAACACACGCTGTACTAACGTACTTTCGTCTTTGCTTTGAACTTGTATTTCAACAGGGTCGTTTAAGAGATCTTGTGTTAATAGCTTAACTTGCTCTGGAAAAGTAGCTGAAAACAACATAGTTTGTTTTTTAGCAGGCATTAACGCTAATAGCTCAGCAAGCTCTTCGGTAAAGCCAAGGCTTAGCATGCGGTCGGCTTCATCAAGTACAAGCGTATTTAGTTTATCAAGCTTAATCGCGTTACTTGAGATTAAATCGAGCAAACGTCCAGGCGTTGCTACAATAATATCGGCGCCACCACGAAGAGCCTGCATTTGTGTGTTAACCGATACACCACCAAACACAGCAACCGTTTTAATTGCGCCATTAAAGTTAGCAGAATACGATTTAACGCTATCGGCTACTTGCGTAGCAAGCTCACGAGTAGGTACTAAAATAAGCCCCGTTACAAAATTGCCTTTGCTCGCTGTGCTTTTACTACCTTGTTCAACAAACATTTTTTGTAGCATTGGCAGCGCAAACGTTGCTGTTTTACCTGAGCCAGTATTTGCCCCTGCAATTAAATCACTGCCGGCAAGCACACAAGGTATAGCCTTAGCTTGAATTGGCGTAGGCTGGGTATATTCCAAATCGGTTAAACGAGCTAATAGCTCTGGAATAAGGCCAAGTTCGGTAAATGTGCTATGGCTTGTTGCTGAGGTCATGAATATTACGGGCTCATTGCTAAAAAATGTAGCCTGCAATTTTAGCGTATTTAACGCATATTAAGTAGGGGTTAGTGATTTTAATGTTTTTATAGGTAACGACGGCTAGCTTTGAACTACGAGTTACGAGTCGGTTTATGGCAAATACTATCCAATAATGTCGAAATCTTTACGTTCAAACACATAGCGGCGAGAACGCTTTATTTTTTGATAAATACAGTCAATTGCAGTTATAGCTGATTCTTCTAAGTAATATTTGTTTTAGTATGCTCAAATCAGCCACAGTTTAAAAATAATACGGCATAAAAAATAGAAGAAAAAACCTAATTCATTGTTTAAAAAGGGATATAAATAAGAAAAAACAACTGACATAAACTAGATATTATAATCGACCTAGTTATTTATAATAACCTTAGCAATATAGTAAATAACTTTAGCAATAAAAATACTTTCGCTATTGCTGCTCTATTCGACACAGAAATCTCAGCATATGTAGATAGAATAAGAAAACTAACAAGTCTAGATATTTTATGACAAAATGTTGAATCTAATGCTGCTGGAAAGGAGCTTTATGGTCTAATTTATGACCTCAGCTCTGATATAAATTGGATTTAAACTATGTATATTATACCTGAAACCTTTTACTGGATATTAACTGGACCATTTATAATTGCTTTTCTCATTTCAACCTTGTGCTTCACTCGTATCTCAATGAAGTATATTGAAAAGAAAATGCGTGAGGAAGGGATACACGAGCCACTTTGGGATAAAGGGCTAGGTATAAGAGTGAGCATGTATGGCAAAGTAATAAGGCGGCAAAAGCCAGCGAAGGCGACGGTTGTTAATGACGAAGCCATTTTACGATACGCCAGACCTATCGATTTAATTTTAGCTCGCGCAATGCATTATTCTTTCATAATTATGATGATCCTATCCGTTTATGGCTACTTTGCTTATGATTTAAGTAATCGCACACATTAAAAAAGGCGCATTGGGCGCCTTTTTATCTTTAACAGGGGTAATTACCAACCTATTGATTTTACTCAACAGTAACCGATTTAGCTAAGTTACGAGGTTGGTCAACGTCAGTACCTTTAATTACCGCTACGTAGTACGACAGTAACTGTAATGGCAATGTGTAAACAATTGGCGCAATAATATCGTCAGTGTGATTTACGTTGATTACACGCATTGTGTCGTCTGACTCAAAGTGTGAATTTTTATCTGCAAATACGTAAATAATACCGCCGCGAGCGCGTACTTCTTCTACGTTTGATTTAAGTTTTTCTAGCAATTCGTTATTAGGTGCAACAACAATAATTGGCATGTCGGCATCAATAAGCGCAAGTGGACCATGCTTAAGCTCACCGGCGGCGTAGGCTTCTGCATGAATGTACGAAATTTCTTTAAGTTTAAGCGCGCCTTCCATTGCAATTGGATATTGCGAACCACGACCTAAAAATAATGAATGCTGTTTATCGGCAAACTCTTCCGCAAGATCTGCAATGTCATCAGCTAATAATAATGTTTCTTCTAACTTAGCCGGAAGTACTTTAATTGCATTTACAATCGCACTTTGATCAAGCCCTTTTTCTTGTGCTATAGACGCCGTAAGCATTAACAAACCAACTAATTGCGTAGTAAACGCTTTAGTCGATGCAACACCAATTTCAGCGCCGGCTTTAGTCATAAAAGCAAGATCTGATTCGCGTACAAGCGATGAACCAGGCACATTACAAATGGTCATTGATGCCATGTAACCTTGCTCTTTAGCTAAACGAAGAGCAGCAAGAGTGTCGGCTGTTTCACCAGATTGTGAAATAGTAACAAGTAAGCTTTTTTCATGCACAAACGATTGACGGTACCTAAACTCTGACGCAATTTCTACGTTACAGCTAACACCTGCAAATTGCTCCAGCCAGTAACGTGCAACCATACCTGAATGGTAAGACGTACCACAGGCAATAATTTGCACGTGTTTTACATCTTTAAATATTTGCTGTGCACTGTCGCCAAATGCATCAATTGCTACACGGTCGTCGTTTAAACGCCCTTCAAGCGTATTACGTACAGCAAGTGGCTGCTCATAAATTTCTTTTAGCATGTAGTGGCGGTAATCGCCTTTGCCTGATGCATCTTGCGTAATGTTTGATTCAATCACTTCACGCTCAACTGCATTACCGTCTGCATCAAAAATTTCTACTGTGTCACGTGTAATACGCGCTACGTCGCCTTCTTCTAAAAATATGAAGCTGCGAGTAACAGGTAATAATGCTAACTGATCAGACGCTATAAAGTTTTCACCAAGACCCAAACCAATAACAAGCGGGCTACCTGAGCGTGCAACTATAATTTCGTTATCATTATCTTTATCAAATACAACGGTACCAAAAGCGCCTTCAAACTGTTTAACAGCAGCTTGTACTGATGCAAGTAATGTTGTGTGTTGCTTACGAAGCTGGTGAATTAAATGCACCATTACTTCAGTATCAGTTTGCGATAAAAACTCGTATCCATCAGCCTTTAAAGCCGCACGTAACGTAGCGTGGTTTTCAATTATGCCATTATGTACAAGTGCTAATTGATTATTTGAAACATGTGGATGTGCATTCGCTTCTGTAACGCTACCATGTGTTGCCCATCGTGTATGTGCAATGCCTGTATGTCCGCTAACGCCTGCTTTTTCTAGAGCTGCCTCAACGTTAACTACTTTACCTACCGCTTTTACAGTGTTAAGTGTATTTCCATCAAGCAACGCTACGCCAGCTGAGTCGTAACCACGGTATTCAAGACGCTTAAGCCCTTCAATTAATATTTTGTTTACTGGACGTTCTGCAACTGCCCCAACTATTCCACACATAAAGTCTCCATTAATTTTTTATATTCGCCACTTTGTGGCTATTCAATAAATTCAGCACAAATTAGTTTTACACCACACGCCTCAATTGCTTTGCGTTTATCGTCAGCTAAGCCATTGTCGGTTATTAATGTGGTTACTATTTTCCACGGTAATTCTAAATTAGGTATTTTTCGGCCAATCTTATCTGATTCAACCATTACTATTACTTCTCGTGCCGCTTTTGCCATTACTTGGCTTAAACCAACTAACTCATTAAAGGTCGTTGTTCCGCGCTTTACATCTATACCATCAGCGCCAATAAATAACTGATCAAAATCGTAAGAGCATAATACGTTTTCGGCTACTTGCCCCTGAAATGATTCAGAATGTGGATCCCATGTTCCACCGGTCATCAAAAGTGTCGGCTCGTTCTCTAGCGCTAACAATCGGCTAGCTACTTTAATTGCATTTGTCATAACAACTAGACCGCGCTTATTAGCAAGTTCAGGGATCATAGCAGCGGTAGTACGTCCGCTATCAATAATAATGCGGTTATGATCTTTTATAAGCGTTGCGGCAGCTTTTGCGATAGCTACTTTACGCTTTGAATCTATTTCATCGCTAACAATTTCTTTAGGTAGTGCAATAGCACCGCCATAGCGGCGAAGTAATAAGCCACTTTTTTCAAGCGAGGTTAAATCTTTACGAATGGTTACTTCAGATGTTTGAAACTGTTCTGCTAACTTTTCAACGGCGACTTCACCTAATTCATTAACCTGAACCAGTATATTGTGGCGACGCTGCTGTGTATTTCGTTTTGTCATAAAGATTGCGAATTAAGTTTCGTTTCGAAAGTTATGCAATTTTAAACGAAACAACCTAAATGGCAAGTGAACGAGCAAAAATAACACAGTTTTATTCTAATAATAATAAAACTAAAAGTACGGTAAGCTATAACCAATTAAGTTATAAAGATAAATACAATGCAGTCATTTAATAGCATCAGTAAAGAATACTTAGCACAGCGAAAGCAAGCAGGTGAAACCTGCCGTTTATTTAATAAGAGCCCAAGTAAAGGCAACTTAAAACGTATCAAGGAGTTATTTTTAAAGTCAGGTGATGGTGTAATTATAGAATCAGGTTTTCATTGCGATTATGGCAATCAAATAGTTATTGGTGATCGTACTTTTATAAATATTAATTGCACACTACTCGACTCGCCATTAGCCAATTACTCAATCATGATTGGTGATGACTGCTTAATAGGTCCAAACGTTCAGCTTTTAGCGGTATCACACGCAGTTAATCCTACTGAAAGGCTTAATAAAGAAAATTTTGCAGCACCTATCGCAATAAGCAATAACGTGTGGATTGGTGCTGGTGCAATTATTTTAGCGGGTGTAAGTATTGGAGAAAACAGTATTATTGCTGCAGGTGCTCTGGTTACAAAAAATGTAATGGATAATACTGTCGTAGCGGGTAATCCTGCCACAAAAATTCGCGATATTTAAAGGGAGTTTATTTAGCTTCTAACTTTATGTGTTTTTGAACTCTAATAATAGTAGCTATATAAACGTACTTTACAAGGGTGTGTATTTCTTTAGCAGTAAACACTTGAGTGAAATGAAAGATATTGGTGTAAGTACAGGTGCGAGTTGTACATTATTCCCCCAGATTTCACTTTTCTGCAGACGTAAAAAAGCCCGAATCGTTAGATTCGGGCTTTCTACAATTTGAAGCCTGGTAATGTCCTACT
>NZ_WTLC01000062.1:411-17921 GCF_011378875.1 Pseudoalteromonas sp. Z9A5 | reverse complement strand
TAAAAATACCCTCATAATCAAAAGATGATAAGGGTATTGTGAAGCAACCAAAAGATCGGTCAACCGATCAAAAATACCTTAACTGATCGGTGTTAACTTTTATAGTGGCTTTTTTGTGGGCTAGCTATGCAGCTGAGTTAATACTTCGCTAGGTGTTTTATTAAAGTGGCGTTTAAATTCGCGGCTAAACTGCGATGGGCTGGTATAACCTACTTTTAATGCTGCTTCGTTGGCTTTACTGCCGCTGGCAGTAATGAGTTCTTTTGCTTTAGCTAAGCGTACTTTTTTTAAGTACTGCAATGGCGACTCAAAAGTAACTTGCTTAAAGGCACGATGAAACGACGATACACTCATGTTTACATCTTCCGCTAAACCTTCAACAGTTATTTGGTTGGCATAACTACTGTGCATAGTAGATAGCGTACGTGCTATGCGAGCATAATGTCCATCATGCATCGCAAGACCTATTAAGGTGTTGCCTTGAGGGCCGCAAAGTACGCGATATACCAATTCTTTTACTATATCTTCGCCAAATATCTCTGCCTCAAGTGGGTTATTTAACACAGTTAATAACCGATGAGTAACGAGCTCCATTGCTGTATCTAGAGTTGCGGACTGCACTGCACCAATTTGTGTTGACGACGATGACACTGAAAGAGGCTTATGCTGCATTATTTGATTAACGAGTTTGTGTAGCATTGCAGGGTTTATATCTATGGCAATTCCCATAACGGGTAAATCGTTATCGGTAAATGCTTCACACTCTAATGGCACCGGTACGCCAAGGACTAAGTAGTCGCCTGCGCCGTATTTTATTTGATGTTCAGGAAAGTGAATTATTTTATGACCTTGCCCAACAATAATAATACCTGAGTTATATATAAGCGGCTGACGAGATGAACTTTTAGTTGCTCGATGAAAATACACGCCTGGAATAATAGTTTCCATGGTGCCTTCAAAGCTGAGTAATTGATTATGCTCGGCGTATTGTTGCAACATATTGGCTATGGTGGGCATAAAAGGCATCTTTAATTGAGTGTATTTTGCGTAAAATAACAATGTTGATAGTTTTAGGCAAGCTTTTGCGAGTTATTGGGCTTTTTTTATGTTTGTTTTGCCACTAATATGCACACATCGATACTTTATTAGATACTTTGATTAGGTAACTAAGTAAAGTACTCAGCAATTAACCGTCACCTAGGAGCAAAATAATGAAATTTAGCTACGTAAATCCAACACTTATCCAGTTCGGCCAAGAACAAATTGCCTCACTAACTGATTTGATCGCAAAAGATCAAAAAGTACTTGTAGTGTACGGCGGCGGTTCAATTAAAAAGAATGGCGTGTACGACCAAGTTGCAGCAGCACTTGAAGGCTTTGATTGGGTTGAGTTTTCGGGCGTTGGCGCTAACCCAACAATTGAAGTGTTAGACCAAGCAGTAAAAATTTGTAAAGAACAAGGTATCGACTTTGTACTAGGTGTAGGCGGCGGTTCAGTAATCGACGGCGTTAAATACATTGCAGCGTCTGCGGTTTATGATGGCGAAGGTTGGGATATTCCTACTGGTAAGCACACTATTACTAGCGCATTACCAATTGGTGCAATATTAACATTGCCTGCAACGGGTTCAGAGTCTAACCAAAACTCAGTTGTGAGCAAAGAAGCAACGAAGCAAAAACTACCGTTTGCATCACCAGAAGTACTTCCTAAATTTGCGATTATGGACCCTGATGTAATGAAAACATTACCGCAGCGTCAACTTGTAAATGGTTTAGTAGATGCATGGGTTCATACATGTGAGCAGTACCTAACATTCCCTGAAACGGCATTGGTTCAAGAAGGTTACGCAGAGGCACTTTTAAGAACGCTTAAAACATTAGGCGACAACTTTGAAAATCAAGACGATGCATGGCGTGCAAACCTTATGTGGGCAGCTAACCAAGCACTTAATGGTTTAATTGGTTCTGGTGTATCGCAAGATTGGGCAACACACATGATTGGTCATGAACTTACAGCCGCTTACGGCGTTGACCATGCTCGTTCACTTGCTATTGTTCAGCCTTCTTTACTACGCAACCAATTTGCAGTTAAAAAAGCAAAACTAGAGCAAATGGGTAAAAACGTATTTGGTCTTGAGCAATCTGACGACTTAGCTGAGAAAACAATTTTAGCAATCGAAGCGTTTTACCACAGCCTTGACGTAGCTACTGTGCTTACTGAACATGGCGATGATAAAGCCGCTGCTATTGACAATATTATTGGCAAACTTGAAGCACACGGCATGCTGGCACTTGGTGAAAACCAAGCTATTACGCTTAAAGAAAGCCGCGAAATTTTAGAGCAAGCAGTTGCTTAATTTTCAAAGCTAAGCGCTTACTTAAATATACTAAGTTTTAGCGTTAATAAAAAACCGTCAACCTTTAGGTTGGCGGTTTTTTTATGGTTTATTATAAATACTGCGTTGCTAATTAACCAATAAATTCCGTATTAATGTTTTTAAATGATGATAGTAAACTGTGCTCAACGGTTAAGAACAAATCTAACGTTTAAATAAATTAAAACAGGACTAAAATTCATGAAATTACTAAACACATTACTTAGCTCAAGAGCAGGCGTAGCAGCATTAATTTTACGAGTGCCAGTTGGTCTTATTTTAGCGGCGCATGGTGCACAAAAACTATTTGCTTGGTTTGGCGGTTACGGGCTTGAAGGTACAGGCCAATGGATGGCAAGTATGGGATTAGAGCCAGGTTATTGGTTAGCAATGATGGCTGGCAGCGCAGAATTTTTTGGCGGCATTGCATTGGCAATTGGTTTATTAACACGCCCAGCAGCTGTAGTTGCTGGCTTTACTATGCTGATTGCTATTTTTAGCGTACATATTAGTAATGGCTTATTTATGGCAAACAATGGCTATGAATACGCATTAACGTTACTAGTTGTGACTGTGGTTTTAGCAATTCAGGGAGCGGGAAGCTTTTCGCTTGATAATGTATTAGCTAAAAAACTAGCTAAAAAATAGCGTTTTTAATTAAAAATAGCGGCCAATTTGGCCGCTATTTTTGTAGGTTAACTACTAAATTATTTAGCTGAAAAAGTTAAAGAATAACTGTACTGCTTTTGCTCAAGTAAATATTCTTTATGGGTACTTGGGCTCCACGAATCATCACCACCTACGCCCATATGTTGATGATCAATGTGTACATGTATGCAATTATCAGCAATTAGTTCGTTAGTGTGTTTCGCTTGCGTTAGCATACTTTGCGAATAAGCACTGGCTGCAAACAAAAACGCGCCAGTCACGGTTAAGTTATTAATACTCAGTAATTGGCAATCGCTACGCAGACCATTATCAGTTGGGAATATATACGGTGTATGTAGCTCATTTAAGTTCAAACTGTAATAACCTAAACGTGCGGCGGCTTTGCGATCTGGGTAGTTTTCAAAAGGACCTAAACCCAGCCAGTTTACTTTTGTATCGCTTTGCTTGTTAAGCGTTGTACTTAGCCCTATACGCGGCATTGGCGGCAGAGTATCGTTTAAGTTCACGTCAATATTTAGGCTAATATTACCGGTATTATTTAGTGTATATAACCACTGTGTTTGAGCTTGTAGCACGCCATTAAACTCGTAATTAAATACACAAGTAATACGTACATCAACACTTGATTGCACTGCGTGAATTGAGCTGCATGTGCGCTGCCATTGCCCTATACCTGCACGCAACCAACGTGCCTCCCATGCATTAGGGTCTAGATTGTCTACTTCGCTTACGCCAATGTCGTTATCAAGTGGGGCACGATAAAAGTTATCAACCAGTGGGCTACTAATAACCTGAGTATCGTTTTGTAACCACTGCTCTATAAGCCCTGATTGCTTGCTAAAAATAAGTTTAAACTTATCGTTTTCAATACTTAGGTGGGAGTCGGTTTCATTAACACTTATAGCGCTTTGCTTAGAGGTTGGTGTAAATGATTTATCGTTTAAATTATTACTGTTCATTAGCTTAAACTGCTCGGTATCCATAATATGTTGAGCGTTTGCAAAGTGTGAGTCGTTAATTAGTGCTACATCTAAATTAAGGTAATATTGCGCACCTTGCTCAAACGCTGTTTTAGTTTTAATCGTTAACGTGTGCGTACTTTGCGGGGCAATATTAAGTACATGCTCGCCTTGTTCAACACAGATGCCATTTTGCATTAGTTGCCAAATGAGCTTTTCGTTATCGGTGTGTCTAAATACGTAATCGCTAAATACATCAATGCTGTATTGGTTTTGATTTTGCTCACGCAGCGTAAATTGTAAATGCTGCTGGCTGTATTTAGCTTCAAACAGGCTAGGGTGCGGCGTGCGGTCTGGGAACAATAACCCGTTTATACAAAATTGACGGTCATTTAGTTCATCACCAAAGTCGCCGCCGTAAGCCCAATAATGCTTGCCGTTTTCGTCTGTTTTAGATAAACCTTGGTCTACCCAATCCCAAATAAAGCCGCCTTGCAGGCGTGGGTATTCTCTAAATGCTTGCCAGTAATCGTCAAAGCTACCTAGGCTGTTACCCATTGCATGGGCGTATTCACATAAAATAAGTGGGCGAGTTTCACCCGGTAGGCTTAGCCACTTTTTAATAGAGTATTTAGGTACCGCATCGTCTTTAATATCGGTATTTACACGGGCGTACATTGGGCAAATAATATCAGTAGCCGTTGTATTTGCGCCGCCGCCTTCGTATTGCACTGGGCGAGAGGGGTCAAAGCTTTTTGACCAGCCGTACATCGCATCATGATTTGCGCCGTGTCCGCATTCGTTACCCAATGACCAAATAATAATTGAGGCGTGGTTTTTATCGCGTTCAACCATTTGTGTATAACGCGACATAAATGCACCAGCCCACTGCGGGTCGCTTGCAAGCCTGCCCATAGGAAACATGCCATGGGTTTCTATATTTGCTTCATCAACTACGTATAAACCTAGCTGGTCACATAGCTCGTAAAAACGGGGATGATTAGGGTAGTGAGCAGTACGCACGGCGTTAAAGTTATTTTGCTTCATCAGCTTAATATCTTCAATCATATCGGTGGTAGTAACTGCATGACCATTTTCTGGGTGGTGTTCGTGGCGGTTAACGCCGCGTATAAGTAACGGTTTGCCATTTACACACAGTTGCCCGTTAAGCATTTCTACTTTTCTAAAGCCAATGTTATAGGCTTCAACGTCTACGGTATTGCCTTGCTCATCAAGCAGGCTCACAACGCAGCGGTATAAGTACGGGGTTTCGGCGGTCCATTTTTTAGGACTTTGTATATCAATTGCTTGAAATACTACATCGCTCCAGCCACCTTTTTCATCAACACGTTTATTGTTAGTGCTTTGAATTTGTGGCTCACATAGCGCCTGTTCGCCATCAAAAACTTGCACTGCTATTTGGTAGTTATTTGGCGCATTAATCGCCGTTTTTATATGTAGCGTTGCATCGCGATAGCAAGCGTCAAAATCGGGGGTTATAAACACATCACGTATTTGGTTTTGTGGTTTTGTAAGTAAGTTAACATCGCGAAAAATACCGCTTAGCCACCACATGTCCTGATCTTCTAAATAACTGCCATCGCTCCAACGAATAACCATAACGGCAATACGGTTAGTGCCAGCAACTAACAGTTCGCTTAAATCAAACTCGCTTGGTAAGCGGCTATCTTGTGAATAACCCACCCATTGTCCGTTACACCACAGGTGAAACGCCGAGTTAACGCCTTCAAAAATAATATGATTACGTTGAGTTAGCTGACTTTCGCTTATATTAAATTCAGTACGGTAACAGCCAGTAGGGTTATCGCTTGGTACAAAAGGCGGGTTAACTGCAAACGGATATTTAACATTACAATAAATAGGTTTATCAAAGCCGTGTAATTGCCAGTTAGAAGGCACTGTAATATTTTGCCAGTCGCTGTTTAGTGTTTCACTTAGCAACGATTCATCAACCGCTTCGGGTTTATCAAATAATTTAAAGTCCCATTGCCCATTTAAACACTGCTTTTGTGGCTGTGTATTGGTGCGAGCATGTTCAACGCTTTTAAAGCCATTTAATGGGCTGTGCGCTTTTACTTGATTAACTTGTACTGAAATTGGGTTTTCCCAATCGCGGCGATTAATTATGTGCTGTAAAGAGGTCATGTTTATCCTATTGCATAAGCGGGCAATTATAATGTGCTAAATATAGCTAAAAATAATCACAGGGGTTATGCTTAAAGCTCTCCTTTATTTATCCAAAACTATCATTGTAATTATGCGCTATAACATTAAAGACATACTCGATATTGGTCCGAGCTGTATAGAACGCTTTATTGATTCACCAACGCTCGCGCAAATGCCAAACCTTGAAATAGCACTTGCGGGTTGCTCAAACCTATCGGGTCGTTATTGCGTAGCACGCTCAGCACCGCTAGAACATACACTTTTTTATACACTTGCAGGGCAGGGTAAATTAACAACACAAAATGAGCAGTACACACTTAATGCCAATACACTTATTGTGCTACCAGCAAAGCAAAGCTTTGAAGTGAAAATTGATGCTGAACATTGGGATGTTATTTGGTTAAACCTTGCAAATACTAAACGTTGGCAGCATTTAAACTTAGCGCAAGCATTGGTATTAACCGAGCAAAAACTTGAACCGTTACACCTTGCTATGGAGCTTTTATATAGCGAGCCCAATGCTAATTTACGCGAAAGCGTAACGCCTATTTTAAGTCATTACTTAAATGCTACGCTGCAAAATAACTCACAAGGTGCGGCGCATAACCGTTTAATTAGTTTGTTTGAAGAGGTAGATAAGCGCTTACAGTTTGATTGGACAATAGAGGCAATGTGCGAACATGTACATTACTCATCGCCGCATTTACATCGTTTATGCCAAGCCCAATTTGGTAAAAGCCCTATACAACAACTTATTTATTTACGCATTGAACGGGCTAAAAACTTATTGTTAAACACGGCTTGGCCAATTTCGCATGTGGCAAGTTATGTGGGGTACTCTAATATTTTTAATTTTTCCAAACGTTTTAAGAAGTCGGTAGGTGTGTCGCCAAGCGAATTTAGAAAATAACGTTAACGGCTCTCTACATTTGAATAAATTTAAGGTATTGTGTGATTTCTTAAATTGCATTTTAGAGTTTTAGGTAGGTAATGCGTTCAAACCGTTTTTTAATAGTGATATTATTAGTGCTTGTGCACAGCTTTATTAGCTGTGATGGCGCTGCGTATCATTTGCAAGAAGACGTTGATCACGTAAACAGTTCGTCATCGCAAGGCGACTCCACAGCCGATGATAACCAAAGCGATAAAACATCGACTACCGAAATTCATGCCCACCAACATTGCCATTGTGGCTACAACAGCACCTCTAGCCATTCAATAAGCCCAGAGCAAAGTAAAGCAACTTCGCCTGCGTGCTATAACGGGTTAAATTACCCGCCAGATGTACCGCCACCCAATTCACTTAGTTAGTTTTTAATTTAATTTTAAATACTTTGTATATTACAGCCTGCGCTTATGCGTTGTTTAGGCTCTGTTATATGCATATTTAGGTTACTTGATGCACGTTTGGTTTTGATTTTTAAATGCCAATATCGTGCTCAAGTTAACTCTGTTTGTTAAAAAACGGACACGCTATATGAATAAAAAACCAATTATGCTGGTGGCACTAATGTGCGCGTTACCTGCTTTTAGTACTTTGGCGAATGTTAAAACATTAACCCTTAAACAAGCGCTGAGTAATACCGAACAACAAAATCTGGTATTAAAACGCTACCCTTATCATCAAAAAATATTGAGTGCGCTTAAAACCCAAGCTGCACTTTCGCCTAACCCTGTATTGAATGTTGAAGCCGAAAACTTACTGGGCACTAACAAGGCGCGTGGTATTCAAGGCGCTGAAATAACACTCGGGTTTAGCCAACTAATAGAGCTGGGCGATAAGCGCCAAAGCCGTATTAATTACGCAACCGCCAATATAAAAGCCCAAGCAATACAGTATGAAAATACCCGTTTAGCCTTATTAGCAACCACTGCTGAGCGATACTACCAAGGGCTTAAATTTCAAACCTTATTAAGTTTAAATAACGAGCGTAAACAGGTGGTAACCCAAGCGCTTAAAGCGATTGAACAAAGAGCTAATGCGGGTGCAGCGTCGCAAGCCGATGTAACGCGCATGCGTTATGCACTTAGCCAAGTAGAGCTTGATAAAGCCATGCTTAATAGTGAATTTGAGCGAGCAAGTTTATCGCTTAACGAGTTATGGAGTGAGGAGCAACCCTACGATACTTTTGCTGGCAATATTAATGCAATTACTGCGCTTAAATCAGCGCAAGCACTTTTAGATGCGGTTAACCAAGCCCCTGAATTTGCATTATTACAACAGCAATATTTACAGCAAACAGCTAATTTAACACTACAAAAAGCAAGCGGACAAACCGATATTAACGTAGGGGGAGGCGTGCGCTATAACCAGCAAAATGACTCCAGCTCGTTAGTGTTTTCGTTTTCTATGCCACTGCAATTAAGTAATTCTAATAGCGGCAATATTGCAGCTGCAAATAGTCAGCTCATGCTTTTAAATGAGCAGCAAGGGCAATTGCGCATCCAGCTACGCCAGCAAGTACGTACTTTGTACGCTTATTATCAAGGTAGAGCTAATCAGGCAAAGCTATTATCTGATCAAATTATTCCTCAGGCACAAACATTGATTGAGCAAAGCCTAAAAAGTTATCAACGCGGACAAATTTCGGTGTTGCAATTGCTTGATGCTCAACAAGCACTTTTTGATTCTAAACGCACACTTATTACAACTCACGCAGAGCTGTACCAAGTGCTACTTACTCTTGAGCGTTTAACAGGACAATCTTTAATTGAGACTCATCAATCATGAATAAAAATATAATCGCGTTATTAGTATCACTTTCGTTTGCCAGCAGCTTTGTAAGCACAGGTGTATTTGCCTCTGCTGAGCATGGCGAGTCAGGTCATAAAGAAACAGAACAACACGAGCAAAAGCAAGGTCCACACGGTGGCTTTTTATTAACGGATCCTAAATTAACCCTTGAGCTTAAATTACAAGAATTTGCAGGTAATGTTGAGCTGCGCGTATACGGCTATAAGCAAAATAAGCCAATTAATATAAACGACTTAAACATAACAATGAGTTTAAAGCGCTTAGTTGAAGCCCCGCAAAATATACAGTTTGCAGCTGAGGGCGACTACCTTGTGAGCACGCAATCAATTAACGAACCACATTCGTTTGCACTTGCCGTTACTGCTAATTATAAAGGCGAGAGTATTAGCTATGAATACGACCAACACGAAGGCCGTACCACGCTAACAGAGCGAGCTATTGAGCGCGCAGGTATTAAAACTGAGATAGCGCAAAGTGGTGAAGTGGATATTACCGATACGCTTTTTGGCGTTATTGCCCCAACGCAGCACGGCACGGTAGAAGTAATGGCGCCGTATACAGGATTGATCAGTGATATTTTTGTAAGCATTGGTCAAAACGTTAAAAAAGGCGAAGTACTTGCCAGCGTAACCAACCGTGAAACACTGCAAAATTACCCCATTAAAAGTCCAATTAGCGGTGTTGTAACCGAGCAATACTTAAAGCGTGGCGAGCTTGCAAGCACCAGTGCACTAATGCAGGTAGTTAACCTTGATAAAGTATGGGTTGAGTTATCGGCTTTTCCTGAAAACATTGAAAAGCTAGCCATTGGTCAAAGCGCTAAGGTGTACGACCTACATCACCATTTAAATACGCAAGGCAAAGTGTTTTTTATAGCCCCAATGATGACAGGCGGGCACATAGCGCGTGCCCGTATAGAGCTTAATAATCCAGACGGGCATTGGCGCCCAGGCATGCATATAAATAGCGATGTAAGTGTGGCTAAAATAAATGCCAGCGTACGTGTTAAGCCACAAGCAATTCAAGAGTTTAACGGTCAACCCAGTGTGTTTGTTCGTAAAAATAATGTATTTGAAGTGCGCCCCGTTACCTTAGGTGCAAAAAATAGCGAGTGGGTAGAAGTACTTGCAGGCTTAAACGCGGGTAGCGAATACGTAACAGACAATAGTTATGTCATTAAAGCCGATATTTTAAAAAGCGGCGCAAGCCACGCTCACTAGGAGGCACCATGATTAATTGGATAGTTTCTTTTGCGGTTAAACGCCGCATGCTGGTGCTTGCGCTTACATTTTTATTTGCTGGATTTGGTGTATACAACATTCAAAATTTAGCGGTAGACGCAGTACCCGATATAACCAACGTACAAGTGCAAATTAATACCAAAGCGCAGGGCTTTACGCCATTAGAGGTAGAGCAACGCATTACCTACTTAGTAGAAACCGCCATGGCGGGCATACCTAAGCTTGATTACACCCGTTCGCTTTCGCGTTATGGGCTTTCGCAAGTAACGGTTATTTTTGATGAAGGCACCGATATTTATTGGGCGCGTCAGCAAATTGGTGAGCGTATTCAAAGTATTCGCTCCGACTTACCTAATAACGTAGAGCCAAACTTGGGTCCTATTGCCAGTGGTTTAGGCGAAATATTTACTTATAGTGTGCACGCCGCGCCTAATGCGTTAAAAGAAGATGGCACTGCCTACAACGCCGAAGACTTACGTACTTTGCAAGATTGGGTTATTCGTCCGCAGCTTTTAAAAGTAAAAGGCGTAACCGAAATAAACAGCCAAGGTGGTTTTGAGCGCCAGTACCAAGTAGCGCCAATGCCCGAAAAACTACTCGCTTATAAGCTCACGCTAAGTGATGTTATTACGGCACTTAAATTAAATAATAGTAATCAAGGTGCGGGGTTTATAGAGCGCTTTGACGGGCAATATTTAGTGCGCTCACCTGGGCAATTAAAAAGCATTGATGATATAGCCAATACCGTTATTGCTAAGCGCGATGATGCACCGGTACGCATTAAAGATGTAGCAAATGTGCATTTAGGCAAAGAGCTTAGAACCGGCGCAGCCACTTATAATGGTGAGGAAACTGTGCTCGGTACCGCGATGATGCTAATTGGTGAAAACAGCCGCGTAGTGGCAAAAGCTATGGCTGATAAGTTAGTTGATGTGCAAAAAAGCTTACCCGCTGGCGTTATTGTTGAAGCGGTTTACGACCGTACTACTCTTGTTGATAAAACCATAGCAACCGTGCAAACCAACTTATTTGAAGGTGCCGTTTTAGTGATAGTGATTTTGCTATTACTGCTGGGCAATGTAACGGGCGCGCTTATTACGGCAATGGTTATTCCGTTGAGTATGTTGTTTGCCGTTACAGGTATGGTGGGTAATCGCGTATCGGGTAACCTAATGAGTTTAGGCGCAATCGACTTTGGTTTAATTGTTGATGGCGCTGTAATTGTTGTTGAAAACTGCCTGCGCCAACTCGGTGTAGCTCAGCATAAACATGGCAGGCTACTTACCTTAAACGAGCGTTTAAATGTAGTGACCGCAGCCACCAAAGAAGTATTTACACCGGCTGTATTTGGCATTGTTATTATTATGCTGGTTTACTTACCTTTATTTGCACTAAGCGGCGTTGAAGGCAAAATGTTTCAGCCAATGGCATTTACTGTAGTTGCGGCGTTAATTGGCGCGCTTATATTTGGCGTTACCTTTGTACCGGCTGCTATTGCAGTGTTTGTTCGCGGTAAGGTTGATGAAACCGAAAACGCAGTCATGCGCGGCGTTAAAAAAGTGTATAAGCCATTACTTGGTATATCGCTTAAATTACCGTGGCTGATGGTGGGTATTGCCACTGCATTAGTATTAGTGCTTGGTTTTAAAGTTAAAAACATGGGCGCAGAATTTTTACCGAAACTTGATGAGGGTGATATTGCTATGCACGCGCTGCGCATTACTGGCACTGGTATTGAGCAATCTGTGCAAATGCAAAAAGAACTTGAACAAGCCATATTAGATCAGCCTGAGGTTGCTAACGTATTTTCAAAAATTGGTACTGCCGATGTAGCAAGCGATCCTATGCCGCCCAATGTTGCCGATACTTTTTTAATACTCAAACCGCAAGAAAAGTGGCCTAATCCAGCACTTACTAAGGCAGAGTTGGTTCAACAAATTCGTACCCGTGTTAACGATGTACCGGGTAATAATTACGAATTTACACAACCAATAGAAATGCGCTTTAACGAGTTAATTGCTGGCGTGCGCGCTGATGTGGCACTGCGTATTTATGGTGACGACTTAAGCGTACTTAAAGAGTTTGGCGAAAAAGCCACAGGGCTAATGCGTAATATTGCAGGCGCTACCGATGTACGTTTGGAGCAAATGGAAGGATTGCCAACACTTTCGGTAACACCAATGCGCGACCACATGGCGTTACTGGGTTTAAGCGTAAACGATATTCAACAAACACTTGCCGCCGCTGTTGGCGGCGTGCAAACCGGGCTAATTTACGAGGGCGATAAACGCTTTTCGTTATTTGTGCGCCTTGATAAACGTTGGTCTAGCGATGTATCAGCACTTGCTCGTTTGCCAGTTGCTTTACCTAAAGATAGTAACCCAGAACTTGCGTTTGTACCGCTTGGCGAAGTGGCAACAATTAGCATTGAAAAAGGGCCTAATCAAATAAACCGCGAAAGCGGTAAGCGTAACGTAGTGGTAACTGCCAATGTGGAAGGGCGCGATTTAGCAAGCTTCGTAAGTGATGCGCAAGCAAGCATGAATGAATCACTTAACTTACCAAGTGGCTATTGGCTTGAATACGGCGGCACGTTTGAGCAGCTACAATCGGCAAGTAAGCGATTGTCGTTGGTTGTGCCGGTCACTTTACTGCTTATATTTGGCTTACTGTATAGCGCCTTTGGATCGCTTCGTGATTCATTGATTATATTTAGTGGTGTGCCACTGGCATTAACGGGTGGTGTACTTGCTTTATTGCTGCGCGATATGCCGCTGTCAATCTCAGCGGGTGTCGGCTTTATTGCCCTAAGTGGTGTAGCGGTATTAAACGGCGTGGTTATGCTGTCGTTTATTAAGCAGTTACGAAGCGATGGTTTAAGTTTGTTTGATGCAATTCACAGCGGTGCATTACAGCGCTTGCGCCCAGTACTGATGACGGCGCTGGTGGCAAGTTTAGGCTTTATACCTATGGCGCTTAATTCGGGAACGGGTTCTGAAATGCAAAAACCTCTCGCCACCGTAGTGGTTGGCGGGATTATTTCATCAACTCTACTGACACTATTAATATTGCCTGCACTTTATAAATTAGTGCATTCTAAATTTACTAAAAAAGCAGAAGCTGAATTAGCTTAAATATTAGCTATTAATAATGTAATCAAAAAAGCAGCTGTACTTACAGCTGCTTTTTATAAACTAATTAATCAGAGTTTAGGTTAATTATACTGAAACAGATTATCCCAACGCTCATCTAATATCGTTTTTGCGTGTTCTAAACTCAGTGCGCTATACACTTCACTACCTTCTATTTCGTTACTACACGTTACCAAACGCATACGTACCAGCTTTTCAAGTGCGTCGCTAATTTCAAAATCAAGATCGCACTGGTATTTATTTTTAAACCAATGCTCTATTTGTTCATCAAGCGTTTGTGCGGTTAAGCCGCTTTCTGATTTTAGTAAAAAGGTATACGCAAGCAGGGCTTCTTTTATGTCTTCTTCTTCGGCGGCGTCAATAAGCGTATGAAAAACACCCGCGTTATTATCGAGGTTTTTAAAGTAGAGGTTATCGCTTAGGGCTTTCATAAATTTTATTTTACGGTTTTTAAACTTACTCCATTCTTTAAAAATAAAGCTGCCAAAAACCCCCATGCCAATAGCAAAGGTAATAAAATGTTGTTGGGTCATTTCCACAGCTTCACTTCTAAAACCACCCCAAAAAGCAAACAGAGCAAGCAATAATACGATTGATGCGCCAAGTTTAGTTATAAGTACCACTGCACCGCCAACTAAAGCAGATGAGCCAATAATTGCTTTATCAATAGGGCGCATGCGTACTTCACTATTAGGAAATAGCATTTCGAGATCGGCCTTTGGTACATTTTGAAACAGCTTTACTATGGTTGAACTTGGCTCAAATCCCATTGGCGTTTTATTTTTAGCTTCAAAATAAGCGCTATCTTTAAAGCGAATAAACACGGCAACACGGTCGTAATTAGTAAAGTGCAGCGGCTTTTTACGCAAGCCCCAAAAGCTGGTAATGGTTTCAGTGAGTTGCGACTCGCCACGGCGATAAAAAACCACTTCTTCAAAGTCGTCAAACTCAACTTCAAGGCGCACTTTAAATAGTGACTCTTCGTTTAATGCGTCTTGTAAGTCTTCATTTGTGATCACTTCAAAATTAGCTGCGTTTAATACTTTAGCAAAATCTTTAGCAAATTCATGTTGGCATTGTGCTTTTTGCTCAACAGATACAGGCGCTAAAGAGCGTGTATCGCTATTAGGATCAAATGGCGCATAGTTGTTTTTAAGTGACTCAAGTATTGAGTGGTAATCGTAATGAATAAGGCTAGCCAGTAAGTCGCAAAATTGTTTAAACGATGCTTGTTGTGTACTGCTTTTAAGCTCTTCGCTACACATGGCTACAATATCGTGTTTTCTGAATGGAATATAACGCGCGTTTTGCATAAATTAATAACTACTATTTGCGTGAAAGGGGCTGCATTTTGAGAACATAAAACAACCTATAAATTATAGTTAATATGTTAACATTTTTTAGTCTAGTTATTAACCATTTGTTTTTGTGAATATATTTTTTAAAAAATAAGTTTAAGAGTGTTTATTTGTTAGTAACAATTTTAGTATTGATTTTTATGTTATTTATAGTATAAAAGCATTTATATTAGTTTAAATTTAGCTAAATCAATATAAAAATCAATGTTACTTTTTTGTAAAATATTTTGGTTTTAATACTGCTTTTGTGTAAAATCATAATAAATAAGTTATTGTTAATTTAATAATAACGTTATCAATTGTTTAGGATCTACTTTGGAAATTTTAAATCAAGCTGTTGCGATTGTTGAACTACTTAATAATATCTGGGTTGTAATGGAAAATGGAGATTGGGTCGAAGTAGACTCAGTACCTGAGCAATTAAGAGACTTACCAGTATTAAATAGTAACGATATTGAACTTGAAGGTAATGAACTTGTATTCCCTGAAGGCAATAAAGAGTATACGGTACCGCAAGATATTATTGCACAACTCGTAACCGATTTAAGTCAAAATCCTTCAGATAGTCCACTCAGCCAAAATAATAACAATATAAAAATTAGCCAAATTGACGGAAGCCAAGCCGAAGTCGCATTTAAATTAATATCGCGTCATGCACAGAAGCTGATCCCTGACTCTGGTTATGAAACAACCCCCGATGTATTAAGTGAAGGGCAAGACGAAGACTTTATTGAATTTATTCCTGATCCCATATTTACCGTTGATCGCTTTGGTGGCGATAATATATTTATTAATAAATACGAAGCTGTTGCGTTAGAGTTTTCTGGCACTGTAGAAAATGTTGCCGACGGTGAAATTGTACAAATAATTCTAAGTGATCAAAGTGGCAATGAAATTATTGTTACCGCAGTAGTTCAAAATGGTATGTGGTTAGTAAGTAATGTTGATATTACTACATTGGATGATGGTCAAATAACTGCAACCGTTTCGTTAGTTGGCGGCAATGAAGAAGATGCAGCAAGTGAAACAAAAATAAAAGACACCGAAGCTAATATTTTCATTGATTTTGAAGATGGTCTAAATACAAATTCAGCTACCGAAATTGAAGGTGAAGTTGAAGATGTCCAAGACGGACAAATAGTTACTGTAACAATATTAGACGCATCAGGTGCTGTTGTTGCTACATACGAAACCACCATTATCGATGGGCAGTGGAGTATTGGTTCTCAGCCATTTGCAGATTTAGCCGATGGCGATTATTCGGTACAAGTGAGTACTATTGATATAGCCGGCAATGACACGCAAACTCAAAAATCATTTACAAAAGATACAACTGCAACTATTACCGTTGAAATAAGCGAAACTGACGATGGCGTAATCAACTCTGCCGAAAATATAGTGTTGGTGTCGGGTACGGTTGTAGGTATAGAAGATGGTCAAACGGTTGTAGTGATATTGCAAGATGCTGACGGCAATGAAATTACCGTTAATGCAATTGTTGAAAATGGTATGTATCAATTCGAAGCTGATATTTCTATTTTGAATAATGGCACTATTACAGCTACAGCTTCAGCCCAAGATCTACTTGGTAATAGCGCTACAGCACAAGATACTGTTGAGCAAGACAAAACCGCATCAATTAATGTTGAAATAGATAAAACCAGCGACGGTGTATTAAACGGTAATGCAGAAGACACAAACGTTACCATTAGAGGGTCAGTTGAAGGTATTGAAGATGGTCAAGTTGTTACCGTTGTTATAAACGACGGTGTAAATGCTCCGCTCACACTAACAGCAATTGTTGTTAATGGTTTATACGAAATTACAGGTATAGATCTTTCAACATTTAACGATGGAACGATTACAGCTACCGCAACCGCACAAGATTTAGCCGGAAATTCTGCAACTTCATTAGATGAAGTCCAACATGACAATTTAATTGATACCACTTTTACAGTAGAAGATACTGATGGCGTTATAAATAGCGCAGAACAAAGTAACGTAGCTTTAAGCGGAACTGTTGCTGATGTTGAGCCAGGTCAACAAGTAACGGTTACCTTTATTGATAGCAATGGTCAGCAAGTTATTGTAAATACTGAAGTTGACGAGAACGGAAATTGGCAAATAAGTGGTGATATAGAATCACTTATTGATGGCGAAATATCAGCACAAGTAAGTATTTTTGACGCAGCAGGCAACGAAGTAACAAAAAATGTAGCGCTCGTAAAAGACACTCAAAATACGCTTACACTAAATATTGATAAAACAAATGATGGCGTTGTAAATGGAAATTCTGAGAATACAGATCTCTCTTTAAGCGGCACCGTGGACGGTATTGAAGATGGTCAAGAAGTTACTATTATACTTTCTGATAGCGAAGGTAATGAAGTTCAAGTTACTGCTATTGTTGAAAACGGACAATATGAATTAACAGGAATAGATATTTCATCATTAGCAGATGGTGAAATAACAGCAACGGCAAACGTAGCTGATACCGCAGGAAACGCTATCCAAGCCGTAGATTCATTTTCGCAAGACAGTACCGCAGCTATTACAACTAGCATTGATAAAACTGACGACGGTATTATTAACGGCAACGGTGAAAGTTCCGCAATTGTTGTACGCGGTACAGTTACTGACGTTGAAGATGGTCAAACCGTTACTGTAACAATCAGCGACGGCGTTAATCCGCCAGTTGAAGTACAAGCAACCGTAATTAACGGCGAATACGTAACAGATCCAATTGATGCAAGCGCATTAAACGATGGCACATTAACCGCCACAGCAACTGCATCAGATGTGGCAGGTAATCCT